>CAZZGS010000505.1:0-4046 GCA_964653845.1 uncultured Bryobacter sp. | reverse complement strand
ATGCGATCTTCGAGCGGCTATTCTGGCGGGGCAGGACCTGGGGCGGCGGCTGCGGCTCCTGTTTCGGGTGGTGAGCGGGCTGGCGGCTCTGCTGGAGCCGGCGGCGGCGGTCGCGCCACGAGCGGTGGCGGCGGTGGCGGCCATTAAGTAGAACTCAATTGGAATAAAAAAGGCGGCGCCAAAAGCGCCGCCTTTTTGTTGGTTCGGAGTGAGGGTCATTCAACGGCCCTCAGGATCGGATACAGGTCCTTGTCCTTCTCGTAGAAGGGGCTGCGCTTGTAGAGCCACATCATGCGGGCGCGGGGGTTAGTACGGAGGGCGTTGTCGCCGGCAATGGCGGCTTCGAAGTCGGCTTTCAATTTGGGGTCGGCGGTGAGCATCTTCTGTGCGACCGGCTCGAAGATGTAGTCGGAAGCGTATTCCTTAAGCTCGAAGATGCCGTTCATCGTTCCCCACTTGACGACCGAGTCTGGAGCGTTCGGTTCGAGCAGGTGGATGGCGATCCTGGCCAGCGGCTGGTTGATGGGGACAAAGAAATAGTTGGCAGTGATGGTGCGCTTCTCTTTGGTTGTGGAGGTTTCGAAGGTTGGCATGAAGCGCGATTCAAAGGGCTGAGCGGGGAAGCTGACCTTGTCGAAGCGGATCACTTCTACGTTGGCATCAATGGCACCGCTGACAGGCTGCACCTTGACGCCGTGGATCTTGAGCAGGTCAGCGATCGCGGACCACTGCAGAGGGATGTAGTAACCCTTGGGAACGGTGATTTCGGTCTTGGGGACGGCGCTGCGGATCAGGTTGACTTCAAGGTCTCTCGCCTTGGGCAGGTAGCGGAGCACGGGCGCCGCAAGAATAGGGCTCTGGTAGGTTTCGGTTTCGAGCAGTTTGGCGGTGTAGACTACGCCGGTCTGGGCAGAGGCGAAATCGACGGGGAATTTTGTGCCGGGCTGGAGGAAATCTTTGTCGGCCTTTTCGGTGGCGGCGCGGAGTTCGGCTCCACTTTCTGCAATCGCCTTGAGCGATTCGAGCATGATGTCGTAGTGTGCCCAGGCGCGGACGGCGAAGGGCTTGAGCGAATGCGTTTCGACGAGCAGGCTGGCGCGGTTACGGGCAGCAGCATAGCCATCGGAATAACGGGCAGACATGGGGAGCATGGTAAAGGGTAGACCCGGGCGAACAGGGCCACCGATGTACCAGCCCATGACGTGACCTTCGGCTTCCATGCCGTTCCACATCTTGGGGAGCCACTTCTGGTTGACCCAGCTTGCGACGGCGGGATGGACGTCGATGCCGTCGTGGATGACAATGGTCGTGTCGGCTTGCTGATCCTGACCGTCGGTGACGTGGTTATCGATGAAGAGGTCGGGCTGCCACTTGTTGAAGGTCTTGAGCCAGTTCTGCATCTCGGGGGCGTCGGCCTTCATGTAGTCGCGATTCAGATTGAAGCGCTGCGCAGTGACGCGGAAGCCCTGCTCGATGGGGCCTTGTTCGTTGATGCGGTGGTAGGGGGAGCGGTTCTCGTGGCCGTCGATGTTGAAGACGGGCATGGAAATGATGATGGCCTTGTCGAGGAGATTCTCGTACTTCTTGGTGACTAGGATGTCGCGGAGAAGCATGATGGCCGCGTCTTTGCCACCGTTTTCGCCGGGGTGAATGGCGTTCTGGAAGAAGACGATGGGCTTGCCGGTTTTGCGGGCAGTGGGTGCATCGAAGGCTTTGTCTTTGGAAGCGATAAAGATGTACATGCGCTTGCCGGTGGGGGTGGCACCGATGTCGATCATCTTGGCGTAAGGCGAAGCAGCGACGAGTTTGAGGTAGATGCCGAGGGTCTCTTCGTAAACGCCGGTTTCTTTCCAGCCGGTCTTTTCGGCCAGAGTAAGAAGGTTCTTAGGCGAGCGTTTGGTGGACTCGCTCAAGTTGCGCGCGGCCTTCATCGCATCGGTGACCCAGACGCTTTGGTTGGGCGCGACGAGGATTTCCTGGCCGCTGGCGATGGTCGCGAGGAGTAGGAGGAGTGGTTTCATTTCTTGGTGTCCAGAGAGATTGAGGTGACGATGAGGGCGAGCTCGCGGCCATCATTTGGGAAGGTGTTGGGCGGCAGGGATTTGTCTGCCGTGAATTCTACAAGGATCTGGTCGGCGGATAGAGCGGCGGCGGGGACATCGACCTGATATAGGAGGTCTCCGACCTTGGTGAATTGGAGCTTGGGGAGTTCGGTCTGGTTGAGTTTGGCGCTGAGATGGATGGGCCCAGTTTTCGAGAAAAGGATGTCGGGCAAGTTGCCTTTAAGCGTGAGGGTGGCCCCGAGTTTTTGGCTGGCAAAGGGCGGACGCAACTCGACGACAAATTTGCCAGAGACCCAGCGCCAGCCGCCTTCTTCCACCTGATGGAAGCCGGACTTGATCTGGGTGGCGTGCTTTGGATTGCCGACGTTTAGATTGGACACGAGGCCGGACTTGGGGTCTTCTTGCGTGTATTGGGAGAGATCGCGTTTGGGGCGGCAAGAGGTGATGAGTAAGAGCGCGACGAGGGAGAGTCTTAGCATGCTTCGATTTCTATGAGACAGGAGTAGAAGGTGGCACCGTCGCCGAGATCGGTGAGGCGCTGGCTGGTGAGGGCGTTGATGCCGAGGCCGTTACTGGACTTAGACGGCCAGCGGACACTGGGGGCGCAGACGACGCCGGGCTGGACGTGTTGGGCGTCGAGCTTGGCGATGGCTTCGACGGCACCGCGATCATTGAAAAGGCGAATGGGCGTGTTGTCGGTGATGTTGCGCTTTTGGGCATCAATGGGGTGGAGGATCACTCTGGCGGTGTCGTTATCGACATCGGGACGGTTACCGAAGGTGGAGTTCATCGAGTCGTGGCTTTTCCAGGAAATAAGCTCGAGGGGGAAGTTGGTTGAGTTCCCTGCCCCGAAGCGGGACTCGACAGGAGGATCGTAGGCGAGGGCTTCGCCGCCAGAGATGAACTGAGTGTGGGTGGTGGGGAAGTTGCCGTCTTTGAAGGGAAGGAATTCTCCGGTGGGTGCGCCGAGATTGAGGCGGACGGAGTGTTCGGCTTCGAGCCGTTCGAGGGTGATGCCTTCGAGGTACGGCGAAGTGGAATCGAGAGCCTGGCGGATCATGTCGTCTTCTGTGTCGTCGAAGCAGGGGTCCGAGAGGCCCATGGCATTGGCGAGGGTGCGGAAGACTTCGACGTTGGTTTTGCATTCGCCGGGAGCCTTGAGGGCGGGCCTTGCAAGCTGGACGTAGTAGTGACCGTAGGCGAGGTAAAGGTCTGTATGTTCGAGGAAGGTGGTGCTGGGAAGGACGATATCGGCGCGGCGGGCGGTATCGGTCATGAACTGCTCCAGGACGACGGTGAAGAGGTCTTCACGCTCGAGGCCGCGGTGCACTTTGACCTGGTCTGGAGCGATAGCGGCGGGATTTGAGTTGTAGTTGACGAGGGCTTTGACGGGCGGGTCGTTGAGAGTGGTGAGGGCGTCGCCTAGCTTGGTCATGTTGATGAGGCGCGTGGGGTGGGGCTGGAGGTCTGGACGCTCAAGGGCTGTGCGGTTGAAGGCGAAGCCTGCGGAGGTGGACATGTTGACGCCGCCGCCGATGTGTTGGAACTGACCGGTGAGGGCGGCGAGGCTGACGATGGCCTGGACGGCGCGGCCACCACGATCGGAACGCTGGACGCCATAGTTGACGCGAATGACAGCGGGGTGGGTGGTGGCGAGGTCTTTGGCGAGCTGCTCGATGGTTTCGGCGGGGACTCCGGTGAGTTGTTCGGCACGGGCGGGCGGCATGGTGGCAGCGACTCGGGCGTAGGCATCGAGGTCGTGGATGTGTTGGGTGTAGGAAGTGTCTTCGAGGTGGTCGCGGAAGATGACGTGAGCGAGGGCGAGGGCCAGGGCGAGGTCTGTGCCGGGGTGGATGGGGATGTGCCGGTCTGCGAGGGAGGCGGTTTTGGTTCTGATGGGATCGATGACGATGAAGCGGGCCCCGTTGCGGCGGGCCTGAACGATGAAGGGCCAGAGGTGGGCGGTGGGGGTGAGGATGTTGG
>CAZZGS010000504.1:0-4050 GCA_964653845.1 uncultured Bryobacter sp. | reverse complement strand
CACGCGGTGCCGGGTAACTTGGAGGCACTTACGCTATTTCGGGAACGGGTAAGTCGATACTGGTGGCATGTGCTGAGAAGGCGCAGTCAGACCGGGCGGCTTGGCGTAGACCGGATGCACGAGCAAGCCCAGGCTTGGCTGCCGACGCCTCGCGTGCTGCATCCTTATCCCGAGCTTCGCTTTGAAGCCAGAATCCAAGGTAGGAGCCGTATGCGTGAGTAGCGCCCGTACGGATCTGCGCGGGGGGCCGTCAGCGATGACTGTCCCTACCGCGACCATAAGCCTACCGCGACACTTGTCCTACCGCGACACTTGGCATATCAGGCTTCTGTCAGTTTTTTTCGCATGACTTGTCGACCAGGAACCGAACTTTTAATATCCCAGGGATCAAAGCCAAGTGACGTATAAAGACTTAGCGCTTGGGTCAACTGAGGCAGGATCTCCACATAAACACAATTTATGCCTTTTTGTGAGGCAAGATTGCAGGCAACGCTAATCAACATGCCGCCAATTCCCTCTTTCTGCTTCGACGGGACGACATATAGATAGCGTAGCTCCGCACATCCTTCCTTTAAGTCTTGTGATTTGTCCTGCGCACCTAATATAATCACTCCGATTGGTTCTGGCTGCAAGTCTTCAATTTCAACTCTTCGCAGCTTGTTGATCTCGGCTAATCGCCGGTAAAGTTCACGCTTACCAAAATCCATCACAAAAATAACGCTCTCATCCAAAACGGGTTGATTAGCAGCTTTATCGGCCGCTTGAGTAGTGGGCCCGCATAGTTTCTGCAAGGCCTCTTCGACGCGGCCTGCCGCAGAATGTTGACGAGATTGAGTTTCTCCCAATTTATTCTCCATCTCATGGCTAAGATAGTAGTTTTTCAACTGTGTCAATAATGAACGGAGATCATTTCTTCGATTCTCATTTAGACCACGAAACGATGCATACACCCATACTTCATGATCCTCACTTATCACTCGCAACTCCGGCGGAAGCATCAAAAAAGGCAATCGATCCAAGATCTCTGCAGCAGTCTTACCGCGAAGTTTGTGTACTTCCTCAGCTGATTGCAAATCGAGAATATCACTCAACGTTGCAATCTGTCTAGGACTTGTCAGAATGTTCATCCGAAGACTAGTATGGTTGCTGTCAAATAGACGAATATCTTGTCTCCCATGCGAAAAATCGTTACTACCACTAGTAGAAGGATCCATTGAAGCAACATCGAGCTTCAACATTTCACGAAGAGCTGGAGCGAAGCCAATCTTTGGACCGCTTCTAGTTAAAGGTTCTAACTCTTCGCTCTCGCAAAGGAACCATCTACTCTGTACAATCTCTTTTGCCCGGCGAAGAATTCTAGGCCATGGAGCCTCAAGCACATCGTTGATACTTAGACTACGCTCATCCATTGAGGTAGTGTAAAGACAGTATTGTCGAATATATCGAAGACGATCGGCGTCATTCATCTCATTGCCCGGCCCATTTGAAGGAGTGAGATAGCGTGCTACTTGATGCATTTCATCTTCAAGTTTAAAATACAAGTCGGCTAACTCTGATGCAACTAATTCTGGCTCGCTACGCAAAAAACTATTCAATGTTTCTTGCACAAAGCCCCAAAGATCCTTGTCTTCATTTCGGTTTACAGCAATCGAAAGAAAAAACTGCGGCATCATTCGCCTAGATATATATCTTCTGCTATGGTCAGCAAAAGTAAGTGGCAATAAAAGTAATCCGTTATATTTTAGTAAGGCTAGAGTTTTCAGGATAGAGTATTCGTCCGCTACAACTATCGGCAGTTCATTGGCGGCTTTGGGGCTGTTTGACGTCTGGAGTAACGCCTCAGCCAGCCCAGATGGATCAAGGCTGTCCATGGGGACGTGATTTCGAAATCCAAGCTTGCATTCCATGTGGATCTGGCCAACCTCGCGATTAATCAAGATTGGCTTTATTTCTATCTGGTTGGATATCTCCGCTGCGCCATAAGTTAGTCCATGACGGAGATGCTCTATTAAGCCATGCGGATCTTTGGGGTGCAAGACTGCCCATTCTCTTCTAACGCGATCAAACGCTGATCTCGTCGTTAAAGCATTCAGGCTGAAGCGAATAGGCATTTTCCAAAAACGAAAATAACTTGATCGGCCAGGTGTATAAAAGAGCGATAGCAAGATGTTATGGCGGGCGCGAACTTGTGGGTCATCGATATTGTATCGAGTTCGGGGTTCAAACTTGTTAATCTCAGGTATTTCCTTAAAGGCACCTCCAAAGAGCTTCTCGATGAATTGCTCGTTATTACCTGAAAACGGCATGTATTGGAGCGTGCTTATTGGACGAGCACGAAGCTTCTGAAGCATCGTGTTGGAAGTGATTGTCCTGGTTTCACCGGTTCTTGAGCGTTTAAGTAAAGAAGCAATTTCTTGTGAAGTGTAAGAACAAGGACCGTTTCCAATCCTCGTCCACGAGGAAGCCATTTCGTCGCATTTCGTCGGTTTGGGTTTACGCGTTGAAGACCTGTACGTCGAGAAGCTTGAGGCTTCAACGCCAAACATTGAAGCATAATCAATGTCTTTTTTGCGAATCGTATTCACGGGATTCTTTTCCCGCTCGAGGCCGAGTCGATCCTCAATTAGACCATCGATCACAGAACCAATAAGATAGCTTTCGTTTGGGTTTAGATCTTTTTGAATCTTCATGAACAAGTCTCCTTTCTGGGTAAACAGCAAAATTCGGGAGCACCCGCAAAGATGCTCCCGAATTTTCGATCCGTTACAACTGTATCGCTATGCTAAGCCCCAGTGGGCAAGGAGTTCTTCAGCGCCGTTCCTTTCTTCCCAAGTCAAGTTTGGATCGGAGTCCTCTTGGTAGAGCCTCAATGCACGCCTCAGGAATCCGTCCTTAGGTTGATCTCCAGGCAGATTCTCCTTGCTGGACGGGTTGTCTTCAAGCAATTCAGCTTCGATTTTTATCACGAGTAATTTCATGGTTCTTCCTTTCAGTTCTTTGCAGGCTCAGAGGCATTGGGTTGCGAGATTGAGGTGAAGCGGATTGAACCCATCCAATTCTCTCGTTTTCTGTGTTTTTGGAGCGGAGGGCCCCTTAGGGGGACCTCCGCTCATATCGCTCATGAGGGTCATGATCAACCCGGTGATCACCCCACAGAAAGAATTGATGGCTACGTGCAACTGGGCCTCAGGGAAGCCGGTCGTCATCAACGTCAGGGCTGCAGCCACAAGGCAGAACTGACGGAAATATTCATTATTCAGATTGCTCATTTTCTATTTTGCCTTTAAATAATTGGTCTGTCTGGTTATTATGAGCTTGACGATGATGGGTTCCCATGGTTAAATGGAATCATACACTTAGCGCAAGCTAGATCATTTTCATGAAGGCCATTCTTTCCGGAATGGCCTTCTCTGCTTGATTGATTGGACTCCGGGACTTGCGTTCAAGTTCCAGAAAGCTTTGTAAAAACTTACGCCGAACCTTGAGGCGATTTGGTCACGAACCGCATACCCTTCATCCAGATGAAATCTATTGTTTTTAAGTGTTTCACGGCAAGAACGAATTTTCAACAATGATGTTCTGTTCGTTATTGTGTCAATTGACATTATAAGCTCGCGTCTTTGACAATTGAAACTGTCAACGAAAGGTGAAGGCAGAAATCTTTTTGGCTGGCAAACTTGGCAAAGAAAAAGGGCACCCCAGTGGGGTGCCCTTTGTGCATTGAGGGTGGATTGATGCTCTACTTCAGCAAGAACGGGATCAAGTCGAGCACTCGGTTGGAGTAGCCCCACTCGTTGTCGTACCAGCTAACAACCTTAACCATGTTGCCGTCGAGGACCTTGGTCAAGCCCGCATCAACGATGCTTGAGTTCGGGTTGCCTTGCATGTCGGTTGAAACTACTTCGTCTTCGGTGTAAGCCAAAATACCCTTGAGGGGGCCTTCAGCAGCGGCCTTGAGCACTGCGTTCACTTCGGCAGTGGTCGTGTTCTTCTCGGTTATCGCTACGAAGTCGACTACCGAAACGTTCGGGGTCGGAACTCGCATTGCAT
>CAZZGS010000503.1:0-4065 GCA_964653845.1 uncultured Bryobacter sp. | reverse complement strand
CTGCTGCCCCTCGACCGCCGCGACCTCCTCAGCGTCTGGATCGCCGCCAAGTGGCTTCGCAAATGGAAGCCCGACATCGCTATCGATTTCCAGGGCCTCTGGAAAAGCGCCATCACCGCCCTGGTCAGCGGTGCAGAGCGCCGCATCGGCTTCGCCTCAAAACAACTCCGCGAGCCCGAAGCGGGCGTCCTCTACACGGATATGCTCGAATCGAGCAGCGAGCATGTAGTGCTGCGTAACCTCGATCTGGTCGCCTCACTCGGCCTCAATGCTCCGCCACGCACCCTCGGCCCCAAAGGCTTTCCAGAAGGCAAACTACCAGCAGGCAAATTTGTCATTGCCGCGCCCTATGCTGGTTGGAAGTCCAAGCAATGGCCGATTGAACGCTACATCGAAATCGGCAAGCGCCTCAAAGAACAACATCGGATGCAACTCGTACTGAATGTTATGCCTGGCGCTGAACTACCTAACAGCGAATTCCTCTGGCGTCATGAAAGCGGCATGGAAGGCCTCATCGACGCGACACATCGCGCCCACGCCGTGCTCGGTCTCGATAGTGGCCCATTGCACCTGGCTGCCCTCCTCGGCAAACCCGGCCTCGCCCTCTTTGGCCCAACAGACCCTGCACGCAACGGCCCACATGGCCCCACGGTAAGAGTCCTGCGTAGCCACGGCGCAGCAACCACCTACAAGCGCGATAACGAAATTTCCGACAGCATGATTCGCCTTGATGTAGACCGCGTCTGGCAATCTTTGGAAGAGGTACTCTGATGAGGAAACACTGGTTCCCAAAACCCTACGCCGACTTCGTAATGCGTATGCGCGTCCCAAGCGGCTTTCTGCTCGGCATCTCTTTTGGCCTGCTCGCTTCACCCACCCCAATGAGCTTGCTCTATGGCCCACTGCTCTCTTTCCCCGGTTTGGCGCTTCGAGGTTGGGCAGCAGGTCATCTCAAAAAGAATCAAGACCTCGCCGATGGGGGCCCTTATGCCTGGACGCGCAACCCGCTCTACCTTGGCACCCTGCTGGTCGCCCTCGGTCTCGCCCTCGCGGCGCAAAGCTGGATAGTTCTCTCCGTAACTGTCGCCGTCTTCGGCCTCGTCTATCTTCCGGTAATCGAACAGGAAGAGCAGCACCTGCTAAAGATCTTCCCGCGCTATCGCGAGTACGCCGAACGTGTCCCGCTCCTCTGGCCAATGCCTCCTAAATCCGAAGGCACTGGCGACTTCGATATCAACCTTTACCTCAAGAACCAGGAATGGAAGGCCACCGCAGCCTACATGATCGGGATGGGATATCTGCTTTGGAAAGTCTAAGCGTCGTCCTGGTCGGCCCACGCAACCCTCTCAATATCGGCGCTGCCGCACGTGCCATGGCCAACTTTGGCTTCCCCGATCTGCGCCTTGTTGACGCTTACCGCGTCGCCGCAGATGAAGCCCGCAGCGGCCCCCACGCCGGGCAAGTCCTCAAAGACTCGCGAGACTTTCCCACCCTCGCAGATGCCGTCGCCGAATCCACTCTCGTCATCGGTACAACCAGCGCTCACAAGCGAGATGTAAACCTTACTATCGAACCGCTCGAAGCTGCGGCTCAAGCTGTCAAGCAACACAACGGCCCCGTCTCGCTCCTGTTTGGCAGCGAAAAATTCGGCCTTTCCAACGAAGACATGTCGCATTGCCACTGGCTCGTCCGCATCCCAACCGTCGAAGGTGCCGCCAGCATGAATCTCGGGCAAGCCGTCGCGGTAACCCTCTACGAATTGATTCGCGATAACCCGCGCACAGACCTCGCTGCCGTCGGCTTGCTCGACGAATTCGTCGCCCGGCTTTACGAAGCTTTACAACTCTCCGGCTACGTTCATACCGACAATGTCATTGAGAAGCTGCGCCGTCTTAGCCGGCGTATGCAACTCCGCGAGCAGGACGCAGTCATGTGGCTCGGGATGGTCCGGCAGATCTTGTGGAAGCTAAAGAGCGAAAATTAAAGTTATGACAAGAGTAGAACTGCAATACGACTTGGTAAAGCCTCTGGGTGATGCCGAGTACGAGAGACTTTCCCGCCTTTTGAGCGTCTATGGAGTGATGAGTTTCAAGCTCCGGCCGGATATGAGCGGATTGATGGTTGAATATGACGCAACTCGCTTAAACCCCGACGGTGTCGACGGCGTCCTCCACAGTAACGGTTTCGCTGTGAAACGTAGTGAATAGTTAGAAGGAGTTTTCCCGATGCGCCTGATACTTTTGTCTGCCATTTCTTTCGGCCTGATGGGCCAGCAACAGCAACCGCAGCAAACAGTACCGCAGCAAACAGTAACTGAGAAGCCGGGTCGGGTTTCAGGCAAAGTCATCAATGCCATTACTGGCGAGCCCGTGCGTAAAGCCACAGTTACCATGCAGCCTGCCGGCTCGCAGCAGCAGCAGGGTGGCCCTCCAGGTTTCGGCGGTGGCATGAGGGGCGGTTTGAGCGCGGCCACTGACAATGCCGGTACTTTTGTTTTTGAGAATGTCACCCCAGGCCGCTATCGCCTTTCGGGCGAAAAAACCGGCTTCATCCGCTCTAACTTCGGCGGCCGCAGCGGTGGCATCGGCTCTGAAGTCAACGTAAGCACCGGCTCCGACAAAGCCGACGTAGTCGTCCGCATGACCCCGCAAGGCATCGTCAGCGGTCGCATTCTCGACGAAGACGGCGAACCCATGGAAGGTGTCTCCGTCAGCCTGATGCGACAGCAGTATTTCCAGGCTCAGCGCCGCATGCAAGGCCAGGGTGCCAACCAGACCAACGATCGAGGTGACTTCCGAATCACCAACGTCGCTCCCGGCAAGTACTACGTTCTCGTCCAGCGCATGAACATGGGCGGCGCACCAATCCAGCAGGGTAAAGAAGAATTCAGTTATCCAAAGCTCTTCTTCCCCGGTGTCGAAACAATGGAACAAGCCCAGCGAGTCGAAGTAGGGCCTGGCCAGGAATTCAGCGGTGTCCAGATGACTCTGCGCAAGGTCCGTGTTTATCGTGTCAAGGGTCGTGTGTCTGGCGTCGAGGCTCCTCCGGCCGATGCCGCCGGCAACCGCAATCGACGCGGCGGAGGCGGTGGCATGATCGTCCAGATGCGTGCCGATGGCAGCAGTGGCGAAATGGGCTTCGGCTTCGGCCCTCCCGGAATGGGCGGCGGCCAAGTCCGCCCAGACGGCACTTTCGAACTCGCCAGCGTCACTCCAGGTGCCTACAAGCTCACTGTCAATTCATTTGATGGCGGTCGCCCCAGAGTTGTCGGCTCCATGAAGCTGAGCGTAGGCAATAACAACGTGGATGGAGTTGTGGTCACACCCTCTCCGGTCTTCTCTTTTCAGGGCAAAGTAACTGTCGAAGGTGATAAGACCCTCGTAAATCTGAAACAGGTGCGCATCCAGATGCAAGCCGACATGACCTTCAATCAGCCTGTCGAAGTGGCTGAGGACGGCACCTTCAGCCTCAAAGACCTCTCACCCGAAAAATACAGAATCACCATCGCTCAACTCACCAACTCATATGTCAAAGCCATCAATGTGGGCGGTCAGGATGTTCGCGACGCAGGCATCGATCTTGGCAGCGGCGGGGGTGGTCCGATGGAAGTGATCCTCTCCACCAAGATCGCCAAAGTCGACGGAATGGTCGAAAAACAGAAGCAGGATGACGCTCCCGGTACCATCATCGTCGCCAAGGTAGGCCCCAACGGCGAACTCACTTACTCGAACGTCACTGCCCGCGTCGAGGATGCCGGCAAGTTCAGCATCGCCAACCTTCCACCCGGCGATTACAAGATCTTTGCATTCGAAGAAATAGACGCCGCCACTGCCTCAGACCCCGAATTCCTTAAGAAATTTGAAGATCGTGCAGGCAATGTAAAGATTGGTGAAGGCGAGAGCAAAAGCCTCAACTTGAAGCAAATCCGTTACGCCGAAACCACTTCAGCCCCGGCATAGGCCGCAAGCAACGCTGCTCGCTCGGCTCCCTTAAGAATCAAACAAGTAGTCGCCAGAGCATCCGCCGTCATGCTGTCCCTGGCCACCACACTCACAGTCTCAGAAC
>CAZZGS010000502.1:2289-4069 GCA_964653845.1 uncultured Bryobacter sp. | reverse complement strand
ATGGGTTAGCTTTCGCATTCCTCAAGACTCCTTTAAGTGGTGCGCTAAGTTTATTACAATTGCCAACCTGTTGTTAGCATTGATTTTGTAATGAAACTTTTTGCCTACTTTCTGGTTGCCGTTTCCTGCCAGGCAAGCGAAACACACCGGCTCGATCTGAAGGCCGCACTCAAGCGGGCTATGGAGCAGTCCCCCGAAGTCCTCCTAAGCCGTTTCGACGAATCGAGCGCCCAGCAGGCTGTGCAGATCGCACGCGACCCCTTCTCTCCCAAACTGGCAGTCGGCAGCGGCCTTGCCTACACCTACGGCTTCCCCATGAGCATTGAAGGCAGTGCGCCTTCGCTCTTCCAGGTCAAAGCCTCCCAGAGCATTATCAACCGCCCCCAAAGCTATCTGCTCGCCAAAGCCAAGGTAGACGCCCGTGGTGCTCAGCAACTCGTTCATATTCGGCGCGATGAAGTCCTCGAGCGCACTGCCAAGCTCTTTCTCGACGCTGACCGCGCCGCACGCAACCTCAAAATTATCCTCGGCCAGATCGAAAATCTCGAAGCGGTCCTTTCAACCGTTCGTGCCCGCCTCGAAGAGGGCCGCATCCTCTCAATTGAGTTGCAGCGGGCAGATATCAATCTCAAAAAAGCTCGCCAGCGGCAACGCATTCTGGCGGTCGAACTGAAACAAACCGAGCACAATCTCGCCTTCGTACTTGGCTTCGAATCGGAAGACCGGGTCGAGACGATTTCTGAAAGCTCCCTTGAAACACCTCAAGCGACAAGCTCTGAGGCAGTAATTCGCGAAGCCCTGGACAACAGCCGGGAACTCAAGAAGCTTCAAAGCGATCTCCAATCGAAGACACTTGAAGTTCAAGCCAACCGTTCGGCTTGGCTGCCACAAGTAGACCTCATCGCCCAATACGCTCTCTTCAGCCGTTTCAACAACCTCGATCAGTACTTCAACCGCTTCCAGTCCAACAATGCGCAACTGGGAGTGAGCTTCAAGTTCCCCATCGTTCCGGGCCCGGCCACCGCAGCGCTGGCAGTCCAGGCCCAAAACGAAGTCAGCCGCCTCCGCCTCCGCGTCTCAAATGCACGCAACCGGATCGAGATGGATACACGCAAACTATACGAAGATCTCCAACTTCACAAAGAAAATCGCGAACTCGCAAAGCTCGACCTCGACCTCGCCCGCGATCAGATCGCCATCCATCTCGCCCAAATGGAAGAAGGCAAAGCCACTCGCCGCCAAGTCGAAGAATCCCGCTTCCTGGAAGCCGAAAAGTGGCTCGCCTACTGGGACGCCCAGCACATGTTCGACCGCGCCAGAATCTCCCTTCTGGCCGCAACCGGAGGCCTCATGACCCTCGCCTCAAATTGATTAGAACGGCTTCATCGCAACTTGAGATACTGTTGAGTGTTCTAAGGGTTAGCTCATGCCTCGCATTCTCATTTTCTTCGCTACAGTGCTCAGTTGCTTCGGTGCCACCTTCGGCACCGTCACTCCGCTTACCGGCGGGGTAGTAGACATTGTGCTCGACAATGCCCGACAGCGCCTTTACCTGGTTGGCGTCCCGGATAAGATCGAGGTCTACTCGATCCCGCAGCGCCGATTCCTCACTCCCATCCGCACAGACTCGCTTCCACTCTCGGCGGCCATGAGCGGCGACGGCAAGTCACTGTATGTCGCTTGCCACAATTCCGCCACGGTAAATGTGATCGACCTCGATCAACTTGCGGTCATCAATCGAATCAGTCTGCCCTCGCGCCCGGAAGGTATCGCCGTCGGT
>CAZZGS010000502.1:1950-2279 GCA_964653845.1 uncultured Bryobacter sp. | reverse complement strand
GTCGCTGTGGGCAACGATGGTCGCGTTCTGATCACCACCATCGGCACTGGCGTCAACAATTCTCAAAACACCCTCCTGCTCTATGACCCCGCCATCACCGATGCCCGCAGCCTCACAGCGCTTACCCTGGTCCCGCCAACCCCTGCTTCGCCAGGAGCCACCAACACAGGGCAGTTGATCCAGGCCAACCGCAGCTTTCTCTCCACATCGAATGATGGCCGCTACATCCTGGGTGTCAACATCCCCAACGGCACCAGCCGCGCCGTTTTTGTCTTCGAAGTTGCCTCGGCCACCATGCTGCGCTCGCGAACGGTCAACAACATTTCCAG
>CAZZGS010000502.1:1340-1940 GCA_964653845.1 uncultured Bryobacter sp. | reverse complement strand
CCAGTGTCCTTTCTGTTGCACCTGACGGTACCCGGTTCATGACTGGCCTCAACCTTTTCGAGACCGAAACACTCGCAGTCATCGGCCAGCAAAACCTCGCAAACGCCCCTTATCCGATTGCCGCTGCGGTCAACTTTAACGTCCAGCAAAACCAGGGTGGCAGTGTGTTCTCACCCGATGGCCGCACACTCTATTCAGCATTCAATATTGCTCCCACCCAGAACCCACCCGCAAGGGCCAACGTCGGGCAATTGCAAATCTCCGACTCCGTCAACCTCCTCATCAAAATGGGTATCCATATGCCAGAGAATCTCTCCGGCAAGATGGTGATCTCTCCAGACGGAGCCACAATTTTCGCCATCTCCGAATCCGGTTTCGTGACGATCCCGATCGGCCAGTTGAACCGTAGCCCACTTGCCTCACCTGAAAGAACGGCCCTGATCCTATCCAATGACCAATGCGGTGTCACCGCCGCTCTGCGGCGCGCCTCAATCATGGTTCGCAATGAAGGCACAGGCCGCCTCACGGCGACTGCTCAAATCCTGACCAACGTCACCGGCACAGCTGGCGTTGGCGGCGTCGGCGGCCCCGGTGGAGGAG
>CAZZGS010000502.1:0-1330 GCA_964653845.1 uncultured Bryobacter sp. | reverse complement strand
TCCCAGGCACTGGCGGGGCCATAGGTGGAGCCATCGGGCTCCCAATTGGCCGGCCCCTCGGCGAGGTTGGGACAGCCGTCCCCAATCCGGCAATCATCAACGCTTCACCAACGGTACAGAACACCAACACAGCCGACGGCCCAATTATCAACTTCGGCTACAACAGCACCAACCAAAGCCTGGGCAGCACCGCCCCAACCAACTTCCTCGTTCAATCACCTGAAGCGGTCAACATCCCATCGCTGGTTCGAGTCTTCCAGAACAACCGTGATGCCGAAGCCAAAGGCGACATCATTCCGGTCGAGCAAGGCATCTCAGTTTCTGAAGGCCTTGTGGACATGGTCTACGATGCCACCCGCCGCCGTGTCTACATCGCCAATTCCGGCCTCAACCGCGTCGAAGTTTACGACGAACGAACCCGCGCCATGCTCGCCCCGATCAGTGTCGGCCAACTGCCCCGCTCCCTTGCCCTCTCCAACGACGGCAGCACACTTTATGTAGCGAATTCGAGCTCGGAATACATCAGCGTCATCGACCCTGGCACAAGCCGCGTCATCAGCCGGCTCACTTTTCCGCCGCTTCCAGTTCTTGCCAATGTCGCCCTGATCTATCCTTCCCAAATCGCAGCCACCCAGCGTGGATTGCTCGTGATTATGAACAATGGTTCGCTTTGGACCTCTGTCGGAAACCAGCTGATCCCTCGCTCCAATTGGAATATTCTAGGCGCGAACAATCTGGCTGCCCCCCGCACGATGGCGGCAACGCCTAACGGCGAGTACGTCATCATGCAGAACGGCAACGGTGTGGTCTATCTTTATGACGCCATTGCCGATGACATCATCCAGTCTCGTCAGCTCTTTACCGGCACTCAGCTACAGGGCTACTATGGCCCGATCACAGCAGGGCCTCGCGGCTCCTACTATGTCGTCAATGGCACAGTACTGAACCAGTCGCTGACTCCGATTAGCGGCACAACAGCCCCGGGCCAAGTCGCCACAGTAACCATCCCGGCAGTTGCTGCCATCGGCAACAATCAGTTCGCCCGCTTCTCGATGCCAGTACGCGCCAACGCCACTGCGGTGGTGACAGCCCTGCCAGCCGTCGAGATTACAAACACCGACACCGGCCAAGCCCTGCGACGCCTGATCGCTCTTGAAGGCCCGGTCGCCGCTGTGGTGGGCACACAGCGCACCAACATAGACGGTCGCACCATGGTGGTCGACGCAGCCGGCACAACTGCCTATGTCATCACGACAAGTGGCCTCAGCATCGTAAGCCTCGAAGCAACCGTAGTAACCGATAGGCCCGCCCTCAGCAATGGCGGGACTGT
>CAZZGS010000501.1:0-4075 GCA_964653845.1 uncultured Bryobacter sp. | reverse complement strand
CACCCGCATCGCCCACGACCTCGTCGAGCACCGCAAACAAGCCGCGACCAAAGCCGTGCTCACCCCGCTGGAAAACCGCCTCACGTCCGCCTTCGCCGACCTCACCGGCGACACCACCCGCGAAGTCTTCCTGGACGAACACCTCCAAATCGCCGGCATCGGCCGCACCCGCGATTCCGCCCACGCCTTCGAAAACCTCTCCCAAGGAGCTAAGGAACAACTCCTCCTCTGCCTCCGCCTCGCCGTCGCCCAAGAACTCTCCGCCGACGAACCCCAAGTCCTCATCCTCGACGACGTCTTGGTAAACACCGACCCCACCCGCCAAGAGCGCATCCTCGACGTCCTCAGCGCCCAAGCCACCCACCTCCAAATCCTCATCCTCACCTGCCACTCCGACCGCTACCGCGGCATCGGCCAACCGATCACGTTTAGCGGCCAACAACCAAACAACCCATGAGCACCTCATCCTCGGCTCCCGCTGCTAACGCGAATCCCGCGACCCCACGTAAGCCTGACATTCCAATGATCAAAAGAGACCCGATTCACGACCTCCAGTATCAGGTCAGACTTGCTCGCGAAGCACTTCGTTCAGAGAAGCGACGACTAGGGTTTTTCCTCGGAGCCGGTTGTCCGTTGGGAATCTACGACAAGGAAGAGCTTACAAGCATTAAGCATATACCAGACGTCGCCGGATTGACTTCAGCCATAGAGGCTAAACTCGCTGGTGAAGAAGACCTTTTGGAGTGTTGGAATAAACTCACCGCTTCGTGCAAGTCAGACAAATGCAAGATCCCGAACGTCGAGCACGTTTTGACGCAGCTGCGCACAATTTGTGCGCTGAAGGGCGCATCAACGGTGAATGGAATGACGGCCGAAAACCTGCACAAGCTCGACACTCGAATCTGTGCAATAATTGTCAGTCTCGTAGATAAGCCGCTACCCGAATACATCAATTCCTACAAACGATTCGCCCTCTGGGTGAGTCAATTAGAGCGGACTTATCCACTGGAGGTTTTCACCCCCAATTACGATCTACTGATTGAGGAAGCTTTTGAGAAAAACAAGGTTCCTTATTTTGACGGATTCGTTGGAGCAAGGGAGCCATTTTTCGATCTCGCAGCGATGGAACAGGACAAGATCCCTGATCGTTGGGCACGTCTCTGGAAGCTGCACGGATCAATAAACTGGATAAAACAGAGCGACGTTTCTGTCTTCCGCTGCCACCCACCGAAACCAGGTCAGCAGGTAATGATCTACCCTTCCCACCTTAAGTATGAGCAGAGTCGTCGTCTGCCGTATCTGGCAATGTGTGATCGCTTGAAGGCATTTTTTAGAGAGACAAATCCCGTTATTATTCTATGCGGCTACTCATTCGCGGACGAACATCTGAACGAACTTCTACTCGACGGACTGCGGGGCAATCGCTCAGCCCACTGTTTTGCTCTGATTTACTCGAAACTGGAAAATCATGATCAGGCTGTCAGATGTGCTGATAAGCTTTCAAATATCACCCTTCTCGCTTGGGACGGAGCCGTCGTGGCAACTCGTTGCGGAGGATATAAAGAATCGGATGCCGCTCTAGCTACCAAAGGCTCCGGAATGGCTTTGGAGAAAGGACCACCTGACGCTGACGGAAAGGAAACGCACAATACCCGGTGTTGTTTAGGCGATTTTCATCACCTCTGCTTATTCCTTGAAACACAATTTGGCGTCCGGACATTTGAATAACGCCATGAGTAATCGAAAATCAAAACCCACTGACCCGACTCGTCTCGGAACGGTCGAAGACGTTTCAGGCCCCAGTGTTCATATCAAACTTGAGGACGGAACAGAGACGGGATTGGTATTCGTTGGAGGCGAGGGATACCGAGTTGGTCAGGTCGGCAGTTTCATCCGAATCCCGGCAGGCTATTCGGATTTGTATGGTATCGTTTCGCAGGTAGGTGCTGGCGCGGCACCAACTACAGGAGAGTCAGTTCAGAACTTCGGAAACCGTTGGCTACGCGTTGAACTTGTCGGAGAAGGTGGCCGCGGTAGAAAATTTGAACGCGGCATTTCACAATACCCAACTATCGGAGACTTGGCGCACCTAGTGACCGAATCAGATTTAGCCGCAATTTATGCACCTGGAGAAAAACGTAGTTATGTTTCGATTGGTCAGATCGCCAGCGCAGAATCGATTCCAGCGTTCTTGGACCTGAATAAATTTGTTACGCGTCACTCCGCTCTCGTTGGTAGCACTGGTGCAGGCAAATCAACGACCGTGGCTACTCTATTAAATTCCCTTGCCGAACCGTCGTCGTTTCCGGGCACCCGTATTGTGCTGCTCGATCTACATGGCGAATATGCGACTGCCTTTGGTCCAAATGCTCGTGTTTTTCGCGTCAATGCTGCCGCTGATCGAGGGGAACAACCTTTGCATGTTCCGTTCTGGGCGCTCACTGCAGAAGAGTTGGTTAACATTGCGACCAGCGGACTGACCGGCGTTTCGCTAGCACAGTTTATCGAAAACATCGCAGAGATGAAACGCTTCGCAAAACCAGCGGGGCAAACTCCTGCGCCCGGATCGAACGACGTAACAGCCGACACTCCGCTACCATTTTGTATCCATAAACTCTGGCACGATCTCCACACTCTTCACTACGCAACCCACAATGTCGCTCCGAGTGCAAATCAGACAGACCAATCGCGAACTTATGAGTTAAACGTGAGCGACGGGAATAAACAGATCAAGGGCGACGCAATCGCCGTCAAACGACCGAAATTTCGTCCAACAACTAATGCGCCAGACGCAGCCGGAATTCGCATCTACAAAAGCTCGGTTGAAGGATCGCGAACTCATATCGATTCAATGGAAGCAAGGCTTCGAGACAAGCGGCTCAGCTTTCTTTTTAATCCAGGTCCATGGTCGGTAAACGAAGAGGGTAGCACTACCAAGGATTTGGACGCACTTCTCCAAGATTGGATTGGCGGTGAGAAGCCGATCACTGTTTTGGACCTATCCGGAATTCCGCCTTCGGTGTTAGACGACCTAGTTGGAGCTGTATTGCGCATCCTTTTCGATGCCTTGTTTTGGGGACGAAACGTTGAAGCTGGAGCACGTCACCGGCCCCTTTTGATAGCGCTAGAGGAAGCTCACACCTATCTTGCGAAAGACAGCAAAGGTCGGGCAGCAGCAGCGGCGCGGCGAATTGCCAAAGAGGGGCGTAAGTATGGCGTGGGCCTGATGTTGGTAAGCCAGCGCCCCTCAGAAATCGATCCCACTATCCTGTCCCAGTGCGGAACCATGATTGCGATGCGCCTAACCAACGAAGCGGATAGGTCTCAAATCAAAGGGTGTGCTTCGGATAATCTGGAAGGGCTATTCTCGATGCTGTCCATTCTGAGAACTGGCGAAGCTCTAATTGTGGGCGAGGCGGTCGGACTGCCAATGCGAGCATTGATAACCGCTCCTCCCGAGGGACGGCGTCCCGATAGTGGCGACCCAAAGGTTGTTGTTCCTTTAGCGGACGATGGAGTCCCCGTTCAAACTGGCGGATGGAAAGATCACGCTGCTTTAGAAAATTTTGCCACTCTTGTGGCATGTTGGCGCACTCAAGATGTGGGTGTTGCCAAGTCTCCCAAACGCCCCGAACCAAACAAAAAGTAAAATGGAACGCACACCAGTTAGTTCAAGCAACCTTCAGTCAATCGGCTACGACCCACACACCTCAACTCTTGAGGTCCAGTTCAACAACGGCGGATTGTATCAATATCACGGAGTTTCGCAGGAAGTTTATGATGCTCTTATGCAAGCCGGTTCACATGGCACCTATTTCAATTCGCATATCAAAAACTGCTACCCGACGACGAAACTATAAGCCGAGCCAGGATATCTCCGCTATCGGGTGCGACTAGAAGCAGCACCCCAGCGGTAGAAGCTAAAACCATGACTGACGAACCCGTGCCTGATTCCGAAATCATCCTCTATCAAACCGAGGACGGCCGCACGCGCGTTCAGTGCCGGTTCGAAGAGCAAACGATCTGGCTCACGCAAGCCTTGCTAGCGGAATTGTTTCAAATCGGCGTGAATACC
>CAZZGS010000500.1:0-4077 GCA_964653845.1 uncultured Bryobacter sp. | reverse complement strand
AAAGGTAGTCGCCTTTGATGCCTCCGACAATCTGGTCGCAGACATGAAGGCGGGCGCGATCCAGGCAATGGTGGTGCAAGATCCCTTCCAGATGGGCTATCAAACCGTGAAAACGCTGGTAGATAAACTTGACGGCAAGACACCACCCAAGCGGATCGATCTTTCGGCCAAAGTGATCTTTGCCGATGAAATCAACAAAGCGGAGAACCAACGGCTGCTCTCGCCGGAGCTGAAGTAGGTGCCTGTCGTTGACGCCTCGCAGTTGAGAGAGCTTTGTTCGAGCTTGCTCGAAGGGGTAGGCGTCAACCTGAGCGAAGCGAATTTTGCGGCGACAGCGCTGGTGGCATCCAACCTGCGGGGTGTCGATTCACACGGTGTTGCGCTCATGCGCTACTACCTCGAACAACTCGAGTGTGGCGACATGGAACCTCAAGGCGACCCGGAATTGCTCCACAATTCAGGCTGCACGGCGTTGGTCGATGGCCATAACGCACTCGGGCAAATCGTAGCCAGATTCTGTTGTGACCAGGCGATTTCCCTCGCGATGGATCATGGCTGCGGCATAGTCTCAGCACGGCACTCGAATCATTTTGGAGCTGCTGCGTACTGGGTACAACGGCTGAATGCAGCCGGCTTCATCGGAGTGGTGCTTTGCAATGCCTCCCCTGCTGTTGCTCCCTGGCAGGGCAAAGAAGGCCGAGTCGGAACAAACCCGATCTGCTTCGGAGTACCTGGGGCCTCGCCCTTTCTGCTCGATATGGCGACGACGACCGTGGCGGCGAACAAAATCTTCAACGCCTACAGCGCAGGCAAGCCAGAAGTACCGGCAGGTTGGGCTCTCAATAGCGACGGTGTGCCAACCACCGACACGGTCGAGGCCTACAAGGGCTTGCTCAATCCACTCGGCGGCTACAAAGGTTCTGGCCTGGCAGTGATGGTGGAGATGTTGTGCGGC
Organism: uncultured Bryobacter sp.; assembly: GCA_964653845.1. Classification (GTDB taxonomy): domain Bacteria; phylum Acidobacteriota; class Terriglobia; order Bryobacterales; family Bryobacteraceae; genus Bryobacter. The sequence goes on along the minus strand of CAZZGS010000500.1, from coordinate 3,122 downwards.
GTCCTGTCCGGCGGGGCGATGTCGAACGAATTAGGCGGGATTCGCTTCAGAGGCGCACCAGTGGATGTCAGTCAGTTTTATCTAGCCCTCGATCCGAAGTGTTTTCTCGATCCTGGCGAGTATGAATCGCGAGCTGTGAAGCTGACAAAGAAGCTCAAAGAAGTGCAGCCAGCCAGTGGTTACAACGAGGTGCTGGTTGCGGGCGAACCCGAATTGCGAAGCGAAGCCAGGCGTCGCAAAGAAGGCATCCCCCTGGCAGACGATACCTGGCAGAGTCTGTCAGCGTGGGCCCAAAAGCTCAATGTGCCTATGCCGGTCTAGGCCTTGGTAAACTTGGCCCCTTGCTCCGGGGTCATGCTGGGGTTCTTGAAATTAATGCCCATGTAGCTTGTCATCCGTGGGAACACGTCAGTGTTGCGCACGAGGCCTTCAAACGGCAGACTCCCCGGGCCAGTAGACGTGATCGTCGTGTATTCAGAAGTGTGGTTCATCCCCGTATATGCAACCCCATAGTGATTGCTCAGAACCAGCCCCAGAACACCCAGTGTCTTGTCCTGGATCTGGTTGATCGAAACGCCCTTCTGGCCTGCCGCCGAGGCCGAGACCCAGCCTGCTTCCTGCGCCGTAAGCACGACGCCTCGCTGCGCTTCAATCACCTCACGCACACGAGCGGGCGACGGCTTGGTGCCCAGCAACTGGCTGATCGTGTTGAAAGAACTCTTGGCCTTCACGATTCTCTCAAAGCATTTACCAGAGTCGACATACTCAACGCCCATGCCGTTCAAACCCGGGCTCGAATTGCCGTGGTCGCTGGTGGTAATCACCAGAGTGTCGCCCGCACGGGCGGCGAAATCGAGACAAACTCCGAGCGCGTCGTCGTAGGCAAGTTGATCCCAGAGCTGCCCAGCGATGTCGTTGTCGTGGGCGGCGTGGTCTACCCGCGCACCTTCCATCTGCATGATGAAACCCTTGGGCGAAGACTTCGCGAGAGCGTCCAGCGTAAAGCTGGTCATCTCTGCCAGTGTCGGAACATCAACCTTGTCGATGGTGTAGGGAATGTGCGAATCGGAAAAGAGGCCAAGCACTGGCTTTGCCTTTGACGCAGCGTTCAACTCGGCCCTGGTTTTGACGATCTGATAACCGGCAGTTCCGAAATCAGCCATGGCATCGAATTTGTCTTTTCGCTTCTCTTTCAGGAAGAACTTCTGCCCACCCCCAAGAACATAGTCGACCCTGTTCTTGTACTGCAGCCCGATCAAATGCTCATCATCACGGCTGGGCTGAACGGCGGCGAATCCCGCAGGGGTCGCATGGGTCACGGTCGCAGTGGTCACCAGCGCTGTCTTGCGTCCCGCCTGCTTGGCCAACTGAAGAATCGGAGTCAGTTTGGTGCCATCGGGGAGCGTATTGACAGCGGCATTGTTGATTCGGCTGCCGGAGCCCCAAGCCGAAGAAGAACTCGAAGAATCAGTCACGGGAGAATTTAGAGCGGCAACATCCTGAACCCCGCGTGAGGCGGTCATATCGTTCATCAGCGCAGCCCAGCGAGTTCCCTTCCCGCGGGCGATCCGGGAGAAATACTCAGCCATCATCAGTACGCCTGGGCTCATACCGTCAGAAACACAAAAGATGATGTTCTTTGGCTTGCCTGCTTTAGCCTTGACTTGTGCCGGAGACAATAATGCGGCTGCACCCAGACCCAACGGAAGAGAAAAAATCTGACGACGATTCATGCTCTTTCTGTTGTATCAGGGTGCAGCCAGAGCGTGCCTTATTTTTCTTGAACGGGCGGATCTTTCCAGCGACCGGTATCTTTGAGACCGCGTTTGAGAAGATATTCGATTTGTCCATTCAGGCTGCGTAAATCGTCGTCCGCCCACCGCTTGAGTTGATCTAGCGTGTGGGCGTCGACGCGCAATAGAAAAGACTTTTTCTCTGCCATTGAATCTGCTCTTTAGTGGTGAAGCGTTCCGGCGTTTACAACAGGCTGTGTGCCGCGTTCGCCGCAAAGCACAACCAGAAGGTTGCACACCATGGCCGCCTTACGTTCAGAATCAAGGTCGATGATACCCTTCTTGCTCAGCATGTCCAGCGCCATCTCCACCATTCCAACTGCGCCTTCGACGATCTTCGAGCGAGCGGCGATGATGGCCGAAGCCTGCTGCCTCTGCAGCATCACGTGAGCGATTTCTGGCGAGTAGGCGAGGTGTGAAATGCGGCTTTCAATCACCTCGATCCCAGCCTTCAGTACACGCTCCTCAATCTCGACTTTCAATCGAGCCGCAATCTCATTTGCGTTTGCCCGTAGCGACATCTGGTCGTCATTGTGTGCATCGTAGGGGAAGGCTGTGGCCAGGTTGCGCAGTGCGCTCTCGCACTGAACCTTCACATAGTCCTCATAGTGATCGACCTCAAAAAGCGCCTCTGCAGCGTCAACCACTTTCCAGACCACCACAGCCGCGATCTCGATCGGGTTGCCGTCGTGATCGTTGACCTTCAGGTGAGTAGTCTCGAAGTTGCGAACACGAAGACTCACCCGGTCTTTGCTCATAAAGGGGTTGGCCCAGTGCAAGCCGGGCTTGCGGACTGAACCTTTGTACTTCCCAAAAAGTGTCAGCACAACAGAGCGGTTCGGGCCGATGATGAAAAACCCACACAGCATCACCAGAGCGATCAACAGAACCAGAAGGGCCATTAAGAAAATCGAAAATCCATTGTCCGCGCGGCGGGCGCCAATCATGGCATAGACGCTTGCCGCGCCTGTGCCTAACAACAGCACGAGCATTCCAACACCAGGCAGGGTTTGAAACTCGAACTCTTTAATCATGTGAAATCATTCTCCTATCGAAATGATATCATTTTGATCAAAAGCGTCAAGATAAATCAGACCCGAAGTTCTGATGCAATTGCGCGAGGCTGTCGCCAAATCGAAGAAACAATACTAATCGAGCGGATTGAACAAATTCAATCCCGTAAATCGCCTGAAGCCGACATCCGTCGATGCCAGTCGCGCCCCGTTTTCAATGGCCAAAGACGCAAGAACGGCGTCCGTTGTCTCTCTTCCCCTCACCTGGGCAATTAGCATCTGCTCAAGCAACATTTCTTCGTGCCGCCTGCCAGGG
>CAZZGS010000499.1:0-4080 GCA_964653845.1 uncultured Bryobacter sp. | reverse complement strand
CACATGGTGAACAGCCCAAAAGCTAAACCTGTGAGGGGAACAGATCTTTGTTGCATGAAATCTCCTGAATATCAACTATAATTAGAAACTTTCGCTTCTTTCTTACTGTACTGATTAATAGGTTGACCAAAGAGTTACAGACTCATCGACCTTTATCTAAGCAGTCTCGGGTCCTCTTGTCGTATCTTGGTTGGTTGGAACGGATAGAAATTGCTTTCGGCAGCTCTCGCTGCAAAAGTAATAAGTCACTCCATCTCTATTCACATGAAGAGCAACTGCTTCGTCGACGGCAGCTCCGCAGATGGGGTCCTTATTGAGGTCGACGGGATTTTGCGATGACATTGATGGGCCCTCAAGCTCTCGCCTTGCATAAGGAAAGGATATATTTCTTGTACTTGTGCGCACTTGTATCAATCTTCATGCACTCGGAATGCCAATTCGCCAAAAACGACTATTTAAGTGTGAAGTCGCATCGTCGAAACATATAGCTATGGCGTGAGAAGGTCATGTGACGCCATTTGGGCAAACAATGCACAAGTAATTCGTGGAGAGATCCGATTGCGGGCTCCGACCTTCAACCTAGAAGAATTCAATCCCCATTGGCCTCGATTCAGCCTTCTGTGCACCCAATCCTTCCTTATTTTGGAGTTTCCTATAGAGTGCGCCAAAATCGACTTGGGAAAATTTTACCTCCTAATATCCAAGTTGATCGGCATATGCGAAACGGTCACCCACGGTCCCCTCTCGCACCGCCCGGCGTACGCGCACAACGCGAGATCGGGGCTCAGCCCCTAATCTTCCCAATCTAAAAATTTACGTCTTTTCCCAATGCAATCTTCAACACATCCAACCGGGTTCGCACATAGGCGGTAGATGTGGGCGTAAAGCTGCTTGCAAGGCACGGGGCCTCCGCCGGACCAAAGACTGGTTTGTTCGAGGAAACCGAAAGGCCGCCTTTCTTATTGGCGCATGGCCCCGCCCACAATATTGAGAACATCGACAATTGTGCGTGTGCGGCGATCAAACACCACTGCTTGTCCGTCGATGTATCCGCGATCATAATAAGGCGGAGGCGGAGGCAGTTGCTGCACCAGCGCCGGAGGGAATGGCTGAAAGCGCTTCTCCCATCCCGGCGGAAGCTTGCCTGTGCGGTAATACTTTTTACGCAATCCTGGCGGCAAACTGGCCGGGCCACCGTAATACTGCCTCAAAGAGACGTGATCTTCGGAACGGAAATAGCCATCATTCTTTTCGTTGCCACGATGCTTCTGTCCCTGGTCACTGTCCTTATCCTGGCGCCCCTTGCCTTTACCATGACGCTTTTCATCTTTGTCCTTACCCAACGCGTTGGCTGCGGCGGCAGCGAAAATTGCAATCCCGGTCCCAAACAGATTACGACGGTTCATCTTCAATACCCATCCTTATCCAAGATCCTGGCTCATTCGTCAGACGCCAGTACTATAGAGCACAGTATGCAATTCCAAGTCCAAATCGGCTTCATCCATTTCGTCTTCCCAATCCAGCCGTCAAACTCCGCTTCGCTGCGAGTGGAAGGGAGGTTAAACTCTGCAATTTCTTCTGATGCGGTAATTTCTACATCTTTTCTTGATCCTCATCTCTTTTTCTTTAAGCTACTTGGATTTGGCACTATAATTGCCTCAGTCATGACTTAGCGAGTCTAGAATAGAAAACCATGTTCTTTAAAACCTTAGTCGTTGGGGCCTTGTTGTCCCTGAATTCCGCCTTTGCCGCGGACACGTTGACGGTAGCAAATGCTGCTTCTCTTAGTGGAGGTCCGCTCGCTCCCGGGGCCATCGTTTCCATCTTCGCATCCAATTTGGCGAGCCAGACTGCGGTGGCTCCTGATGCCGCGAATCCGCCAACGACTTTGGGCGGTGTGCAAGTAACCGTAGGCACTGCGTCCCTGAGACTCTATTTCGTTTCCCGCAACCAAATCAACGCGGTGCTTCCGCTCAATGCTCCTTTAGGAGCGCAAACCCTCACCGTCAAGTCCCCCAGTGGAACCTTTACCGGGCCGATCACAATCGACGCTAGCGCCGCTCCGGGATTGTTCTCGATGACCGGCGATGGAACCCGTCATGGAGCGATCGTCGATGCGCTGACCTTTCGCTTGGGCGCTTTCAGCGCAAGCGCGCCAGTGCGTTAAGCGTACTTATCGATCTTCCTCACGGGGCTCGATGCCGCCGCCAAGCCGGAAGTCACCGTTGGTGGGCTAAGCGTGCCGGTTCTCTTCTTCGGCAATGCTCCCTGTTGCGTTGGCCTCCAGCAAATCAACATCCACCTGACCGATGATTTGGCAGGCGCGGGGCGAGTTCCGGTAATCGTGCGGGCGGGAGCCCGTGTAAGTGACATCGTCGAAATTGTCGTCCTGCCGCAGGCCGGGAATTCCCCCTTCCCCAAGCATCAGGATAATGAGACGCGGAATCGTGAGATTGCCGGAATCGCTTATATACCCAACTCGAGCTTTGCCTTGATCACAGATGAAAACGACGATGTGGTCCGTCTGATCGACATTGGCCTGAAAAAAATCACCAGGACCATCGCCTTGGTTGAAGATTCAGAACCGGTCGCGCTTGCCGTGAATGCCGCTGGCACAATTGCCGTCATCGCCGAGCGTGGCAAGGCCAAAGTAGCCCTTCTCGATCTGATCACCTACAAAGTAACCGGAGAGATTCCGGTGGGCACCAGTCCGATCGCCGTCGCAATCCGGGGCAATCTCGCCTTCATCGCCAATGAAGCTTCGAGAAACTTAACCGTAGTGGATCTCACCACCAAAACTGTGGTTAAGACGATTCCAGTCGGACAAGGGCTACGAGGAATCGCAAGCGATCCCCTGCTGCCGTCAATCTGGGTGACCAATCAGAATGACGGGACGATCAGCGTGATCGATGTAGCCTCGCTCGCGGTTACCAGGACGATTCAGCTGGATTCCGATGTGCGCCCGGCGGCCATCCAGGTATTGACTGGAGGCAAATTCCTCGTTCTGCTCGATGTCGCGGCAGGAAACAAAGGGGGCCCTATTACTGCTCAGTCTCGCCGATGGAAAGATCACTCGGTTCGAGGCGAATCCTTCCAAAGGTAGCGGCGCCGGTGACCTGGCAGTTGTGGCTTCAAACATTTACTTTGCCAATCAAACCCGAGCATCCGTTGCTCTTCTACCGGTTGTCATTACCAACGGAGTTCCTTCTGGCCAATTCAACACAATCAAGGTAGATTCAGGTGCTCGGGCTTTGGCCGTCGATACCAAAGACCAGATTCTGCTGGTTACCAGCCAAGGCAGCGGAACTATTGTCCTGATCGATTTAGTGACGAACAAAGTTACAGGCCGCATCACAGCGGTGCGTTCAAGCGATGACGAAGAGGATGACCGGGAGGATCGCGACAAGGCGGCGAATGCTCCGGTGCTCACCTCGATCGCCCCCGTTGACTCAAAGGCCAGTCTGACGTTAACAATGACGATTGTTGGAACTCGTCTTGATGGCGCGACCGACGTGATTTTCTTCCCGCCAGCATCAATGATGGGAAATGGCAACGGCAACGGGAAGGGTAACGGAAAACAGAAGTCGCAAGATCGTGACACCAAGTTCACAGCGTCGAACATCCAGGTGAATGCCGGTGGAACACAACTCACCGCGACGGTGAAAATTGACACAGGTGCCACCACTGGCCCAAGGCTCGTTCGTGTCATGACACCCAACGGGGAGACCACCATGATGCTGTCAACCGCAAACAAATTTATGGTTCTGCCATAGGCTCAGGCACCGACTCAAAACACCCACAGATCCGAGCGGCCCACCCAGGGCAAAGACACCGCAAAGACACCAGCCTGACCCGTCACTATGCATTTCATTGGCATTTTTGTCAATTTTTCGCGAACCAACCGCCAACCATCCATAGCGCTTTATTCAGTCCAGCGCCGCATATCTACGGCTAACCCGCTCATAAATAAGCGCTTACCCGGATTTACTTCGCTCGCTACGATTTCAAACTCTCTCCCCTTTGCTGCCCAAATTTTCCGAAAAACGCAAAGGGACGGGTCAACTTCAAGCCGCAAACCGC
>CAZZGS010000498.1:0-4083 GCA_964653845.1 uncultured Bryobacter sp. | reverse complement strand
CCAATAATGCGGGGGCGGATCACCAGGAGAGTCTGGCCGATTTGACGGTCTCTGCCGTTCGTGGATAGGGCAGCGCCGAGGATGGGGATGCGAGAGATACCGGCGAGGCCGCTGCGGTTGATCGATTCGTTTTGGGTAACAAGGCCCGCCGCGACAGCCCACTCGCCCTGCTTCAAGCGAACCGTGCCTGTGTACTTTCTGTTGGCGATGACCGGGATGTTGTTGTTGGTTTGACCCGTCAGCACTTTGAACTCGGAATCGACTTCGAGGCTGATCTCGCCGTTGCCGTGCATGTGGGGAGTGATCTTGACCGTAAGACCCAAATCTTCGAACTGGATCTGGGGAGCCGTCGCCAATGAGTTAGCTGAAGTCGAGTCGCCAAAGCTGGTGGTCTGGGTGATGATCGGGTAGCGGTCGCCGATGTGAACCGTGGCGGGCAAGCCGTCCAGGGCACGGAGTTGCGTCTCATAGAGGCTCTGCGTCTTGGAATAGGTCATGCTGGCAAAGATGTTGGCACTTGTAACACCGAGGCCGAAGAGCGTGGTGCCACCGCCAAAGGTGAGCAGGTTCTTGAAGCCGTTGATGGTGGCGGGGATCAGATTGACGCGCTTGACCAGCGGCACGAGTTGGCTTGAGGTGGGCAGTGAGAAGCCGAAGCTGAGATTGGATTGTTCAGCGACCTCGAAGAGTTCCACGTCCAGCGAGACTTGGCCCCGGAATTGCAGCAACTGAGAAAGAGCCAGTTGGGCCAGTTTGACCTTGGACCACCTGTCGCGGATCAACATCATGCCACGGACGGTATCGATCGAGACGCGCTGAAGCTCGAAGATCTGCTGGATGGCTCGGCCGAGTTCTTGCGCCTCGGGTGAAGAAATGGCCGTGTCGATTGGCAGGGTGATGGCGACAGTGCGCTCCTGATCGCGTCGTTTTTGATCGGTGTCGCGGATCACCATGGCGAGTTTTTCGGAGATTGGGTTGACGAAGGAGTTGGTGGCGAGATTTGTGATGTAGATCGCCTCGTCGAAGCTTGCGTCTTCGAGCATGACTGTGCGTTGGGTCGCGTTGTCGTAGTCGCCGTCGAAGAGGAGGTCGATGCCGAAGTGGGTGAGCACTTTGGTGTAGATGGCTTTGGCATCACCGGTTAGGGAAAGGGTAATGCGGTCTGTCTTCGGCGCCAGGGCTGGCGGCGGGAGCAGGCGTGAGATATCGCGCATGTCCTGATCGCTAATCTGCTGCACGGGAGTGTCGGGCTCGGGCGTAGCGGAGGGTGCCAGCCGGACGTTCTCGAGCGCCTTCGTGCGCAACTGAGCTGCTTTGCCGGCGGCGAAGGTGTTTTTTGAGTCAATCATTGCGGCCTGGTTGTAAAGCAGATATGCCTGAGTGATCTCGCCTAGCTCCTCCAGTGCCTGGGCCCGCCAAGCCAGCGATTTAGAATCGGCGAAAGGGGAATCCTGGGCGGCAGCGAGGGTTGCGATGAGTATGACAAAGAGCCGCATCCATAAGGGAAGACGGCGGGGAAGAGGCCTTCGTGCATAAACTTTCTCAGGTATACAACCGATTATCCGCGCATGGGTACATTTACGAGCAGCCTTAGTAGCCTTGGCATGAGTGCACAGAAAAGCACTTCGACGAGTGGTAGTTTGCAGGGGCTGGCGAGTCTGGAGCCGGGGCTGGGGAGGCCGGGGTTGAATCGCTTTGCACCCGCTATCCCAGAGAATTTCGAAGATCTTGGGTTGTCTCAGGGCTATGTGACCGATCTGGTGCTGCGACGATTGCTGCTTGAGGGCTTCAGTTCGCTCAGCAGTCTGAGTCACACACTGAAACTCTCTGTTTCGATTATCGATGTTGTTTTTAAGCATTTACGTGCGCAGCAATTGATTGAAGTCAAAGGCATGATCGGCAACGACTACTCGTTTGTGCTGAGCCAGGCCGGGCGGCAACTGGCGAGTGACCGCTTTGCCATCGTACAGTATGCGAGTGCCGCTCCGGTATCGCTCAAAGATTATGTGGCGGCGACCAAGCTGCAGTCGGCCAAGGTGTTTGTGGACCGGCGTACCTTGCGTATGGCCTTTAGTGACCTTATCGTATCGGATCGACTGCTGGACCAATTAGGCCCGGCGTTGATTAGCCAAAACTCGATTTTCCTTTATGGGCCGTCGGGCAACGGTAAAACTTCGATTGCCGAACGCATGTTGAGGGTATATCAGGATGGCATTTTGATGCCCTATGCGGTGGAAGTCGATAACCAGGTGATTCAGCTTTACGATCCGGTGGTACACCAGCGGATTGAGATGGATGATCCGGAGATTGATCCGCGCTGGATTCTGTGCAAGCGCCCCTGCATTGTTGTGGGTGGCGAATTGGTGCCGAACATGCTGGAATTACGTCTGGACGATGCGTCGGGGATTTATGCAGCACCGCTGCAGATGAAGGCCAACAACGGCATCTTCATCATCGACGACTTTGGCCGGCAGTTGATTAGTCCGCGCGACCTTTTGAATCGCTGGATTGTTCCGCTTGATCGGCGGGTAGACTATCTGAGCCTTCGCTATGGCGTGAAGTTTCAGATTCCGTTCGACATGATGGTGGTGTTCTCAACCAACCTGGACCCGTCGGATCTGGCTGACGAAGCGTTTTTGCGCCGTATTCAGAACAAGATTCTGATTGAGCCGGTAGAGCCGCATGTATTCGATCAGATTTTCCAGCGGGTATTCCGTTCCCGTGAAGTCCCATATGGTGACGATGCACCAGAGTTCTTGCGCACTCTTTGTTTGCAGGATGGGCGCGAGTATCTGCGGGCCTGTTATCCGATGGACATCTGCAATTTGCTGATCTCGATCAGCAGATATGAGCACCGAGCAGTTCAGGCAAGCCATGAGGACCTGGAACGGGCCGTCAATCTCTACTTCACTAAAGACTAGTGGGTTGGGGCGACGAAATCTGGCGGTGCCTGTGAGCCTTCGCCGAAGAAGTATTTTTCCATCTGGTCCAGAATGAATTGCTGGGCCTCGGCGGTGCCGAGGTTGAGGCGGTATTCATTCATAAGCATCTTCATGTGCTCGACCCATTGCTTCCAGGCATCCTGAGAGACGTTCTCAAAAATGCGCTGTCCAAGGGGATGGCCATCGAAGGGAACTTCCTTCAGGGCGGGCAATTCTTTTTGCAATTTTACGCAGAAGACGGTTCGTTCGGCCGAATCACTCATGTTACTAGGATAGCGGTTTAGCTGGCGATTTGGCTGGCAACTTCTTCGCGGGAGGCTGCATTGGCAATGCGGCGGGATTTGAGGCTGTCGATGTACTCAGAGAGCTTGATCGGCATTTTGACACCTTTGTCGTAAGAACGCTGGACTGCCTTCTGATAGCGTTTGAGCATTTCTTTTTGAGGGGTATCGCCGAAATCTGCAGCCTGGATGTCGAGCATAAGCTCAATTTCCCAAGGCTGGAAAGTGTTGCGGTTGATGGCACCCTTGATCAATTCGTTCATGAGCCTGTTGAATTGCGCGTGCACGATCTCGATGTCATGTTTGTTGGGGTCATACACAAGAGCCATTAGACATTTGTCCTCAAGGCATCTGATCGGACAGATTCGGGAAAACTTGAGGGCTGGGACGAAAGTAATGGGCCAAAAGTTAGAGATTCTGTTTTGGCATGCGGATCGTGGGTCGGGACGGAGTTGTAGTGTCAGAGTTTTGTGACTGGGCAGCCCCTGCGGAAAATATTCAATTGTCAGAGATCTTGCGGCTGGTGGGCCTGTTCGTAGGTGGTTTTTATGCAGCAAGCTTGGCTTCGCGGTGTTTGTCAAGGATTTCGCGGGCTTCTGGCATTAGGGCCATCAATCGGATGGCAAGTATGCCTGCGCTGGTTTTGGTGAGGTCGGCTTTGCGGACGTCGAACATGGGGAAGGTGGCTGGGATATCGAGGGTTTTGTCGAGTAGATAGACTTCGGTCTGGATGTCCATGGCGAGGATTCGATCCCTTTGGAGCTTTGTGAGTTCTTTGAGGGCTTTGTCGGCGCGGCGTTCCTGGGCGGCACCGAGTTTGAGGATGCGCTCCATTTGGGTGAAGAGTTTTTCGCTATTGG
>CAZZGS010000497.1:0-4083 GCA_964653845.1 uncultured Bryobacter sp. | reverse complement strand
TTGAGATAGCCGAGCTGGGTGGACTGCAGGTAGCCGTCTCGGTTGCCATCAAATGCTGCACCAGCGGTGAACTGGTGTTGCGCGTTGGTCCAACTGATTTGTCCGGCGGCACCGTAGTTGTGCTGGTTGGCGCTGGAACGATTGAGCAGGCCGTTGCATTTTTCACCTGGCTCATCGCGGAGCAAGACATTGGCAATGCAGCGCCAGAAAGGGAAGGGAGTGTTGGCTGCATTGGCTCCACTTGTGGGGAAGCCGGAGAATCCGGCAGTTGTCAGGGCACGGATTTCTGCGGCATTCGGTTTGTAGACGGATTGATCGAGCGAGCCTTCGTTGATGTCGCCGTTTAGGGTGCTGGTGTCGATGTGCCGGTAGTAGAGGTTGCCGGAGGCGCTCCAGCTTGAGCTGAGAGTTCTACGCCCACGCAGGTTGACGAAGGGGCTGCGGTGGTTGGTGATGTCGGGCTTGGTGTAGATGCTTGCATAGTTGCGCGCGAGGAAGCGCTGCTCTTGCAGGCCGTTGCCAACCAGGGAATTGTTGGCGAACGCGATGGTCATGCCGAGAGAAGTCTTCTGGCCCTGCCAGCCGAGTTTGCCGAAGAACTGGCGCACGTTTGAGGGTGAGCTGTCGCGCCAGCCGTCTTCAAAGAAGAGGCTGGTGGCCATGAACCAGTCGAGGCCCTTTGCGTTGGCGCCGCCGTGTTCGATGTCGGCCATCTTACGAGCGAAGCTGCCACCGCTTAGGGAGATAGCTGTGCCGGGGTGACGGCGGCCGTCTTTGGTTTCGATGGCGAGAGCGCCGCCGAGAGTGTTGAGGCCGAAGAGTGGGTTGGAACCAGGCACCATTGTCATTTCGCCGATGGCGAGTTTTGGGATGAGGTCCCAACTGATGACGTCGCCAAAGGGTTGATTCAGGCGGACGCCGTCCATGTAGATCGAGATCCCCTGGGGGGTGCCAAGCAAGGGTGACGCGGTGTAGCCGCGATAGTTGAGATCCATCTGGAAGGGGTTGCCCTGAATCTCGTTAAGGTAGACACCGTTGAGACGGCGATTCATGAAGTCTGGGAGGTTGAGCGCGCCGCTGTTTTCGAGGTCGGCGCTGGTGGCGAGTTGGAGGGGTGAGGCGATCTCATCGAGAGCGCGCTCGACGCCGAGAGGGGCTGTGCTTGCGACATCAAGGCGATAGTTGCCGGTGCCCACGGCCATTGTAATTGCCTTGGTGATGCCGGTACCTGTTCTCAAGTCGAGGTCGATAATTTGGGTGGCGAAGCCAGGTTTGAAGAGTTCTACGCGGTATCGGCCGGTGGCTGGAGCGTCCAGAGTTTTCTTTCCTTCAGCGGAGACCTCGAAGAGCGTTACGATACCAGAGCTGAGGTTGACGAGACGGCCAGAGGTGGCCATGGGTGCGCCAGAGCTGTCCTTGACCTCGAGCTGAATCGAGGTGGCAAGACAAAGAAGCAGGAAGAACGGCATAAACTTGAATATTCCAGCCGTGCTGTTTTTGTTCAGCATTTTTTATGTCCGCAATTCGTTCACAAGTCGTCGATTGGGTCTGGCCTCAGACAGCAGAGAAGGCGTCGCCGGTTGCTGAAGAGGTGAGCCAACTCTTTGAAGAATTCCGTGGGCCTGTGCTGCGGTATATGGTCTCTCTTGGCTTGCCGATGCAGGATGCGGAAGACATCTTGCAAGAGGTCTTCCTGAGCCTCTTTCATCATTTATCGAAGGGCAAGCCCAGGGATAATCTGCGGGGCTGGGTGTTTCGGGTTGGACATAATTTGGCCTTGAAGCGCCGGCAGTCGCTGAAGCCGACGGATTCGCTGCCTGAGCACTTACTTATAGATCCGGGTTTGAACCCGGAAGAGGAGATAGTTGCACGGCGGGAGCAGGTACGGATGTTGAAGATCTTTGCTGCGCTGCCTGAGCGCGACCGCTGCTGTGTGCTGCTGCGGGCCGAAGGCTTGCGCTACCGGGAGATTGCCGCGACGCTCAATCTGTCGTTGGGGACTGTGTCGGGGACTCTGGCCCGGGTTCTTACCCGCCTTCAGGTGGAACCGCGATGAAGAGCCACAAGCATTTCACGGATGAAGAGCTGCTTTGCCTGCTTGATGGTGAAGCAGGTTCGCCAGAGGCGATGCATTGCTGGCAGTGCCGGGTACGCTTGGCGGAGTTGGAGAAATCGGTGACGGCCTTTGTTCATTTGAAGCAAGACAGGCTGGATGTGGCGTTGCCTTCGGGCGATGGGCCTGCATCGTTGCTTCGGGCGCGCTTGAAGCTGGAGAAGCCGGCGCGGCACTATTGGCACTGGGTTGCGGTTGGCCTGGTTGTCGCGTTGTCGCTGCTATGGCCGGGGCGACGGACTGTTGCGAGTGATTTGCCTGACAATCGGATCACGCCGGGAGCTACGCGCTTGATCGCTCGCGAGCAGGTGTGCGTGCTCTCTGCCAGTGAGGATGATCGTAAGCCATCGAAAGCGCTTGCGATGCAGGTCTTTGAGCTTTACGGGATTCGCAATCCACAGCCGCGCCGGTTTGAGGTGGACTATCTAATTGCTCCAACGCTTGGTGGTGCGGATGACGTGCGCAACCTTTGGCCGCAACCTTACAGTGATTCGATCTGGAACTCTCGCGTTAAGGATGCGCTTGAAGATTTGTTGCGAGCCAAGGTTTGCCAAGGTGAGATGGACCTTGCGGTCGCGCAGTCGGAGATTGCAAGGAACTGGGTAGCGGCATACCAGAAGCACTTTCGGACGGCTGTGCCGATTGAGGCTCACGCTCTCTTTGTCAAGGACAAGCCTTGGGAGTGATTAGCGGATCACGTTGAGTAGGCTTTGGAGTGGGAAGTTGTATTTAGCGCCCGAAGGGAAGTTTTGAATAAATCGCGATCTGCAGGGTGTGGTTGTGTTCCATCACGCGACCGTCGCGATGTTGGAGAGTCTGCTCCATGAAGCCGACTTCGAGCTTGGTCTGGTGTGGGAGCTTCTTGCCGAGGGCGATGTAGGCGCGGTTCTGGTCGAAAGTATTGAAGGCTACATTCTTGCCGAAGTTCACGAAGAACTCGTCGTAAATGCCCAGGTAATACTTGTTGTCGCCAAAGGGGAGCGGGACGTTGGTTCGGAGCATGTAGCGGAAACGATTCTCATAGCGATAGGAGGCAACCTGATAGCCGCCGCCTGGATTCAGGGCGGTCTGGCCTATGTTGCGCTGCTCGAGGCGAAGGCGATTGGTCCATTCGGTCTTGCGCCATTTGGAGGCGATTTGAGCCTGTTCGTAGAAGCGATGCTCGGGGAATGCGGATTTAATGGGGTAGTCGCCGTAGCGGTGAGTCTGGACGAAACCATAGCCGCTGGTTAGCATGATGCGTGAGTTTAATTGATAATTGACGGCCGGGCGGAGCAAGAGTTGTTGCCACTGAGTGCCCAGGTTTGCTCGTCGCCATTGGCCTTCGAGGTGAAGGCCCCATTTGGTGTCTTTGATTTGATGATCGCCAAAATACATGAACCAGGCGTGCGCGTTGTCATCGACGATTTTGGGCTCTGCCATGAGTGGTAGAGCCGCCAGGAGAACTACTAGAAACTTCATGCCGACCTGAGAACCCTTGCTGCGTGGACGTGTGTGGAGAGGAGTTTATGCTCTTCGAGGCCTGAGATGATCAACTCGCGATTTTCGAGTTGCCAATCGTGGGCCATTTCTTCGAGTTTCTTCATAACGGTGTGATCGACGAGGCTGGCGTTGGATAGATCGATAACGACCTTGGAATGATGAGTGAGTTCGCTAATCTTGGCGCGTATTGCGAGCCAGTTGCTGAAGACGATCGCTTTCTCGATTCGCACGATCATGTGCCCGGATTCGTGCGAGTAAAGCGTGGCATGGGGTTTAAACAGAGAGTTGGCAGGAGCGCCATTCCAGAGGTGTATGGCAAGCTTTACCAGGATGCCTACGGCGATGCCGATCAGGAGGTCGGTGGCGAGAGTGGCTATTAGCGTTGACAAGAAAACGGCCAACTGTTCTTTGCCGACAGCCCACATATGGTGAAACTCTTTGGGTGAAGCCAGATTATAGCCGGTGAAGACGAGCATCGCAGCGAGTGC
>CAZZGS010000496.1:0-4092 GCA_964653845.1 uncultured Bryobacter sp. | reverse complement strand
CGCATAATCCTCAAAGCCCAGACGCCCGCCAAGATTCCGAAAAAGTAAAAATGAATCATTCAAAATGCCTGACACCAGCAAGTCGGGCCGTCCATCATTATCGAGATCCCGAAAGTCGGCACCCATGCCCGCGATGGCATGTCCATCATCGCGAAGTGCAACTCCGGCCTCAAGACCAATCTCCTCAAACTTGCCATTCCCCTGATTGCGAAAGAGCAGTCCACGTACAGAATCATTGGCCACAAAGATGTCGGTGAAGCCATCGCCATCCATATCGGCAAACGCAACGCCCATGCCCTTTCCGATCTGCTTGCCAATCCCCGAACCCATCGAAACATCGGTAAAACTGCCATCGCGATTGTTATGAAAAAGTTGATTCGGCAACCCCTTGTAAGCGTTGGGATGGCAATAATATTGCCTTTCTAGCGGCCCACAGCGAGGCTCTTTGGCCGCATCCCACTCCACATAGTTAGCGACAAAAAGATCGAGCCAGCCATCGTTGTCGTAATCAAACCAGCCTGCCGAAACAGCCCATCTCGGCTCCGCCTTGGGAATCGCGATCGCCTTGAATGAGCCGTTGCCAAGATTGCGATAGAGCGCATTGCCCTTCACTCCGGCAACAAAGAGATCGGTGAATCCATCGTTGTCGAAATCACCTGCGGCAACCGCCATCGAATAGCCGTCACCAGCCAACCCAGCTTCAATAGTAACGTCGGTAAAGGTCAAATTACAGTTGTTTCGAAACAACCGGTTCGAGAATTTCGCCCCCGTCTTGCGAAGGCTAGGGATAGCCGCACCATTGGTGAAGAAAACATCCGCGCAGCCGTCGTTGTTGTAATCAAACGCAGCCACCCCGCCAAGAGTAAGTTCGATCTGATGAAAGCCGCCCGCCTCGCCATTCTGCAATTCAAATCGCAAACCAGCCTTGACCGCAATCTCTTCAAACTGAATGGGCGGAACAACTCCTGAAGCTAACAACGCAAGTATGAGGATGCGAAACACGTTGTCCCAATCCTACCGAAGTTCAATTTCAGCCAATCGTATCCGCGCTTTCCTGGAAACCGGGTTCACTTCGAGATATCGCCGCAGAATCACTTGCGCTTCCTTGGGTGTGCGGATTAGGCTCAAATTCAGCACTGCCTCTTCCAGCCCGGGATTAACCGCAAGCGCACGCTCCCACAATCGCCCGGCCTCAGCTCTGCGGCCTTGTTTGGCCAGATTAGTCCCCAAATTGACGAGCGCAGCAGGCTCGTATGGATTCTGCTTCAGAACCGATTCGTAAAGCAGCGCAGCCTTTGCTGCATCAGGCTCAAGCACTGCAACCCGAAGCTGCACTGGCCAATCCTGTGGGCTGGCCCGCAGCAGATATTCGAGCGCACGCTTGTCGCCAAGCTCCGCATAAGCAAGCCCAAGCGAACGATCATCGGCTGTACCAAGAAATGGCGTAAGCGCTGCTCCAGCGGGCACCGCCTCTACCTTCTGGACCCTGGGAATGCTATGGTCTGTCATCACCCCGTGACTGGCGTCCACTGCCTTCGTACGCGGCATGTGGCAACTCACACAACGCTCCTCCTTCCGATGCGAGGTGGCATGACAACCGAGGCAGGCCGTCTGCGACTTGTCGGCATTCGTATGTGGCTCATGACAGCTCCCACACCAAAGTGCATCGCCCGACGCCATCTTACAGGCACTCCCAGCGAGCTTCTCCACATGGCTGGTCACCTTCAGGTCACGCCGTCCCATCTTCAAGACAAAGTACGAAGCGTAATCAGACAACAGATCGCCTGCTTTGTATTCGGCAACTTTGCGGCCCGTCTTCTCGATACGGGCCTCTCCCGTCAGGTGGCACTGACTGCAGACGGCATCGCGACGCTCCGGAGCAAGCTTCACCGGATTCACCATCTTCGCCGTTGCCGGATTTTTCACGTGTTCGCTACCAGGGCCATGGCACCGCTCGCACGACACACCGTTTTCAAGAAAAGGCGGTTCTCCAAAACGGTTCTGCGTCCCCAGCACAGGCCTCACCCGGCTGCTGTGGCACTGCAAACAAGTGGATTCAACCGCTCGAGTCAGATTGATCTCGCCATCCTTCTCATAACCAGGTGAGGCATCCCACTTCCGCTTCTGGGCGTACCATGTGACAGGCACTTCAAACAGGTGGCCCTCGTGCGCACGAACATAGCTGCTGCCTGCTGCATTCGAACCGATGAAGTAGTCCATTGTGGTGGAACCACCATCGAAGAACAACTTGTTGTTAGCTATTCGATAGCGATGCCCGGCAGCGGTAAATTCAGGCGCAGCCAGAGATTCGACGCGCCCGCTCGATTTCGCCATTGCAGTCTGCGCTTAGGCATCAAAGATCCCAACATGGCAAGAACTGCACATTTGGCTCCCGATAAAGACCGCCGCAACAGACAAAAGCATAGGTTGAGTTGGTCCCGATTTTAGCACCCGAAGCTACGCGTTATAGGCGATAATTAGAAGAGGAGATTTCGCATGATTCTTAGCCAATCACCGATCACCGATCAGGAGCGCGAGACTCGTCTCGATGTGATCGACCAGGCTGCAGCCACCAATCGCCTTGAAGGGCTCGAATCCAGCCCTGAAGCCCGGAATATCTTCGCCCGCTTCGCAGATGGCCAGCTAACGCTTGAAGAAATGGGATCAGAAATCGAAGCCTTGAATGAACGAAAGTACGGACCCCTACCTTTACCCAGGGACTAACGTCCTAAGAAATCGCCAGAACCTACGCGACCATCGAATACTTGATGCCTACGAAGCAGACTCAACGCAACGTCGATTGATTGAACTCGCGATCAAACCGGGCAGAGCCATCTTCGACACCGCACACATTCAGGCCATCCACCTTTATATTTTCCAGGACGTCTACGACTGGGCCGGCCAATTCCGCACCGTCAACATATCCAAGGGCGGCAACCTCTTCGGCTCTGCCCAATTCATCGAAATGGCTCTCGGCGGCATCCTCGAAAAACTCCCGCGCGAAAACTTCATTCAGCACCTCAACCGCGAATCCTTCGCAGACCGTTGCGGTTGGTACTTCGGCGAGATCAACGCGATCCATCCCTTCCGTGAAGGCAACGGTCGCACCCAGCGCGAATTCCTTCGCCAACTTGCCGCCCAAGCCGGATACTCCCTCGACTGGCGTCGCGTGGATCGCGACACAATGACAGCCGCATCGCGCGAAAGCTTCTCAACCGGCGACAACCATAGCATGGTCGACATCATTCGTGCCTGCACTCGCTAGCACGGTTGCGCGATCCTATAGAGAATGGATTTAGCTCAGTGGATCGACCACACTCTCTTACGCCCCGACGCGACAGAAGCCGATATCGCCCAGTTATGCGAAGAGGCAATGCAATACAAGTTTTTCAGTGTTTGTGTAAACCCTTATTGGGTCGCCTATGCAGCCAGTGCCCTCTCCGGCTCTGACGTCAAAGTATGCACCGTCGCCGGCTTTCCGCTCGGAGCCACCTCCGGCGCAGTCAAGAGTTTTGAAGCCCAACGTGCGGTCCAGCACGGCGCTGCTGAAGTCGACATGGTCATCAACGTCGGCGCTCTCAAAAGCGGCCTCTACAGCGACGTCGAAACCGATATAAAAACAACAGCGGAACTCACCCACCTCGCTGGAGGCAAACTGAAAGTCATCCTCGAAACCGGCCTTCTCACTGACCTCGAAAAAGAAACAGCCTGCCGTATTTGCTCATCTGCAGGGGCCGACTTCGTCAAGACCTCAACCGGCCTTGCCAAAGGCGGGGCAACGGTCGAAGACATCCAGCTCATGCGCCGCATCGTCAGTGCCAAAATGGGCATCAAAGCCAGCGGAGGCGTACGTACCTACGACGCCGCCATCCGCATGATCGAAGCCGGCGCCACACGAATCGGTGCCTCCGCCAGCATCGCCATCGTCACCGGCAAACCAGCCACTGGGGCGGGCTACTGATGGCCAAAGCCTCAGACAGAAATGTTCGCTTCGAAGAACGCGCAGACCTGCTCGACTTCCTGCTTGAAGTCGCCGACACCACTGCCTCGACCCTCGATCTCGACCAGGTTCTCGACCACGTCGCCGACGTC
>CAZZGS010000495.1:0-4097 GCA_964653845.1 uncultured Bryobacter sp. | reverse complement strand
CTCGAGGGCCTCGAGTTCTTCCCCGCCCCGTCCAAACAACATCGGGTCTCCACCCTTCAGTCTCACTACCCTCAATCCCCGCCTGGCCCGATCCACCAATAGACGAAAGATTTCCTGCTGTACTTCTTCCTGGTGTCCCTCTTCTTTACCGCAATGGATATACTCCGCTTCCGGCCTTCCCAGTGCCAGGATTTCCGCGCTCACCAACCGGTCGTACATCACTACGTCTGCTGTTTCGATACGGCGCAAAGCCTTTATTGTCAATAGTTCCGGATCGCCCGGACCCGCTCCGACAAGTGACACCAATACTCCCGCGTGATTTGAATACACGTAGACTCTCCTGATCTGAATTGTGATTCCGTACGGGGGAGTCGAAAGGATCGCGTGTTTCACACCCTGAAATACGCGCTGACTTCATTCAGTCTGCTTGAAATTCTTGTATTCGTCCAATAGAAATATGGAATCCACTTAGCGCCAAATCCTTATCTACCAAAGATTAACTATTGTTAGGAATTTTCCCTTCGCACCATTCCGCCAGTTGATGCACCAAAACTCCCATCTTCGACGGCACTGCTTCGACATCCACTTGCACTCCGGCCGCCTCAAGCGTCTCCGTCATCGTCGGCCCGATCGACGCCACAACCACACCACGCATCGCCTCCCGTATCCCCACTCCAGCCAACTCCTCGAGACAGCTGAATTGCGCCGAAGACGTGAACACGATCGCATCCACTTTACCCGCCATCAGTCTCGCCACCGCTTCCCGCACCGGCCCAAGATCTTCCGGCAACGCATACCCATAAGCCGAAACACGGCAAACTCTCCTCCCCTGTCCGCTCAAACCTTCGAGTAGGCGTTCATCGGGCCGTCCATACTCAATCACACCCCACCGCTTCCCCTCCACGCCTTCAACCGCCTCCCGTACCTCCCGCCACGTGTGCGGTTCACGCGTCTTCACTGCCACCTCCACACCCAACTCCCGCAACACAGCCAGCGGCTTTGGTCCCCGCGCCGCCACTTTTACCCTGCTTAAGCCCTCCACAAATTCCGCCGGCTCAATCGTCTTCATAAGATGTCGCAACGACACCCCCGTCAACGCAATCACTCCGTCCAATTCCCCAACCGCTAATTGCCGCCGAAACTCTTCAATCTCGGCATTTGGCCCCGTCGGTGCTTCGCGCAAAATCGGTGCCACAAATGCCTTGGCCCCCTGCATCGTCAAAAGCTTCTCCATTTCCGGTTCCCGCCGCGACTCAAACGCCAGTACCCGCCAGCCAGCCAGTCCTTTTGCCATAGCTACTGTTAACACAAAATCATAGAACTAGCTCGCCCTCCTGATCTATGCGGTAAGCAGGAATAGGTTTATGTTACGCATCTTCCTCTTTCTCGCAGTCTCTTCCGTCTGTGCCCAGCAGAAACCACTCTTCGAAGTCGAAGCCAACGAAATGGCCATACCCAACGGCATCGAACTCACTTATACCCTGGTAAACAACTGTGGCCATCCCATCACTGGCGTCGAAATCTTGACGCATGAGCTCCCTGACAATGGCAGCACTTGAGTAAAGGTCGAAAAGTTGCCCAAGCGCACCGGCCTTTCCGCCAATCGCATCCCGCTCCCGGGAGCAGCCTCATTCACCTCGTCCAAAGCGAACTACAAACCCATGTACAAAATCCAGATCGACTCCGTCACCTTCCCCGACGGCTCCACTTGGCACGGCCCTCCATGCCCAGCAAATCCGAGCATTGACTAAAAGAAAGCCTTAGTCTAATATTTAGTCATGTCGACCGAAGTCAGCGTACACGAGGCAAAAACACATCTCTCACGCCTGCTGGATCAGGCCATGAGCGGGGAAGACATTGTGATCTCTCGCTCCGGCAAACCACTCGTGCGCCTGGTGCCCGTCGAGGGTGCTCCTGCAGATCGTCTATTCGGCACAGCAAAGGGCATCTTTGTCTTACCACCCGATTGGGATGCTCCATTGGATGACGAAATTCTAGAGCAATTCTATAAATGAGAATCCTCCTCGACACCCACGTCTTCTTGTGGGCGATCCTTGATGATGAACGCTGCAATGGACCGATGCGCGAGGCCATGCGCGACGGCAAAAACGAACTCTACCTAAGCGTCGCCAGCATCTGGGAAATCCTCATCAAGTCGGGCTTGGGCAAACTCCCGCTTCCCAAACCGGCAGCCGCTTTCATCGCCACTGAGATGTTCAAAAATCGTGTTCGCCAACTTGGCATCCAAGCACCTCATCTTTCCGCCCTTGAAAATCTTCCACCACTGCACAAAGATCCATTTGATCGCATGATCGTGGCGCAAGCCAAGTCCGACCGCCTTACGATAGCCACCGCCGACACCAGTTTCGAAGCCTATGGTGTCCAACTCCTCCGCCCCGCCTGACCGATCTCATCCTGAGATATTCCAAAAACTGTAAGCGCTCAAAAGCGCTCAAAACTCTTGACTTGCCAACCAAATCTGATAAAGTCGACACACTTGAGCGCTCGTCTTCTGGGTCTAAATAACGTAGTTGGTCCGCTATTCCGCAAGGATTCTGGGGCCGACAGTCTGCGCCGGGAAATCATCTCTGGCCGCATAGCCCCAGGCGAACGAGTCGTCGAAGCGCGCTGGGCCACAACTCTTGGCGTTGCCCAAGCCAGTGTCCGCGAAGCCATCAACACTCTCACCCAAGAGGGCTTTACGGAAAAAACGACGGGCCGCTCGGCCCGCGTCATCAGCCTCAGCCCCGCCGACATCCGTCAGATCTACCAGCTCCGCGCCGCCATGGAGGGCCTCGCTGCCCAACGCAAAGCAGACCTCACACCCATGCAGGAAGCCCTTGAGTGCATGCGCGAAGCCGCAAGTCGAGAAGACCTCACCGCCTTCTACATTCACGACCTGGAATTTCACATCGCCCTCTGCCACGCTTCTGGCAATCGTTTCTTGGGCGATCATGTTCGCGGCCTTCTCTTCAAGCTCTTCGCTTTCTACGTAATGCGTCTTCAGCCCGTTCGTGACAACAAACTCTACTGGACTCACTCTCTGGCCGAACACGAACAAATTATCTCAGTCCTGAAGCGTGGCCATCCCGGCCTCGCCGAACAACACCTGGTCGCAACAATCGAACAATTTTTCCACGAGACTCAACAGTCTCATCTCGAAGGGGGTAAACGTCTATGCTGACTCGTATCATCCGTATTGCTGCGTTATTCGCAATCTCGGCTTCTCTCTCACTCTTTGGTCAAGGCCTCACCGGAACCATCACCGGCAACGTCGCAGACCAATCCGGCAGCCCAGTCCCGGGCGCTGAAATCACTCTCAACAACGTGGGCACCGGTCAGAACCGCTCCACTCAATCAGACTCCACCGGCGCCTTCGTCTTCACCCAGTTACTACCCTCCACCTACAAAGCCACAGTAACCTCAAAGGGCTTCAAGAAGTATGAACAAACCGACATCGTCCTCAGCGCCACCGAGCGCGTCGTCCTCAAGCGCATCGACCTTCAACTAGGTGAAATCTCTCAAACCGTCGAAGTCAGAGCCGAGACCGCTCGCCTCCAGACCCAGTCCGCCGAACGCAGCGGCCTTATCACTCTCGAACAAACCCAGAATGTCCCCCTCAAAGGCCGCGACTACCTTGGTCTCGTCAAGCTTCTCCCCGGCGTCATCGACACCGCCAATCGCAACGCCCCCGGCTGGAACAACCTCGGCGGCATCACCATCAATGGAAACCGTCAGGGCACCATCAACCTCACCCTCGACGGCATCTCCTCGCTCGACACCGGCTCCATGGGCGGTCCCTACCTTGCCCCCTCCGTCGATGCAGTAGCTGAAGTCAAAGTCCTCCTCACCAACTACCAGGCCGAATACGGCCGCTCCTCAGGCGGCACCATCAACACCGTCATCAAATCCGGCACCCGCGAATTCCACGGCGGCGCTTACTACTTCGTCCGCAACGAAGCCCTCAACGCCAACGAATTCTTCCGCAACCGCGACGGTCTCCGCCGCCCCCAATACCGCTTCAATTACCCCGGCTACTTCCTCGGCGGCCCCGTCCCCATGGGTAAATTCAACAAGAATCGCGACAAACTTTTCTT
>CAZZGS010000494.1:0-4100 GCA_964653845.1 uncultured Bryobacter sp. | reverse complement strand
CTCAAGACTCCGGCTGTGAACGAATTCCTCAACGCTCGTATTCGCTGCCGACATCTGACGGTCGGCTCCGTCGCAGCCATTCCGGTCCAACTTTGAATCATGGCAAAGACGCCTACTAAACAAGTGCAGCCGCCAAGCTCAGAGCGTCTTCGGTTCTCAACGGCGATTTTGCGACTGCTTGGCGAGGAACTGAATCCTTCGCCGGATCAAGGCATCCTCGAGCTCATCAAAAATTCCTACGACGCCGACGCCAAGCGATGCACCGTCGAGTTGAAGGGCGTGCATATCAAAGGCGGCTCGATTGTTCTGACAGACAACGGCATCGGCATGACGTCAGAGGAAATCCGCAATGGTTGGCTGATAGTGGGCGACTCGATGAAAAGTCGCAACGAAACCAGTCCATCAGGCCGCCTGCTGGTCGGCAGTAAGGGCTTGGGTCGCCTCGGTGCATTGCGCCTCGGTCGTAAGGTCGAATTGACTACACGCCCGAAATCCGAACCAGGCGTGCAGTATCGAATGGAGATTGATTGGGCTGCCTTTGAGCATGTGCGGGTCGTGGAGGATGTGGAACTCGCCGTTACACGCGAAAATGCGCCGATGGGCACGAGTCACGGCACGGAAATCACTATCTCCCAACTGCCATCACCGTGGCGCGAAGGTGACATCAAGAGATTGGCTCGGGCGATTCTGCTGTTGCGTGACCCCTTCGCAAAGGAACGCGGCTTTCAAGCAGTGTTGAAAGCCGAAGAGTTCACGACCTTGGAGAATCTGGCGAAGGAGGGGTATTTTTCCGAGTGCGACTATCATCTGGTTGCAAAAATCGACCAACATGGTCGCGCTTCCGCTGAGGTTTTCGGCGCTGGCCGGAAAAAACTCTTCGCCGCGAATCACGACGAAATCGCGGACGCGAAAGATGCTGCAGTCTATAAAATTCCTGCGCTCTCATTCGAGTTGTGGGAGTTTAACCTTTCAAAGAAGGGCTTCGCTGTAGCCAGTCAGCAGACGACGATTAAGGGCCTCAAAGATTGGCTGGCTCAGTTCGGTGGAGTCCGCCTTTACCACCGCGGTGTGCGCGTAATGCCCTACGGAGAGCAGAAGAACGACTGGCTCGATATGAATCTCCGGCGTTCGCAGCATCAGGAACTGAGGCCGAGCACCAATAATTCCTCCGGCTGCATCCGTATCGAGGACTCTGCCGGGACATTCCAGCAAAAGACCGACCGAATGGGTTTCATGGAAGGAGATGCCTTCGATGCGTTGCGAACCTTCGCGGACAATGCTCTCTCATGGATGTCGGGAGAGCGGGAAAAGGAACGGCGACAGAGACTGAAGGCCGAAGCGGAATTAGCTAGGCTGACGAAGAGTGAGGCTGAAAACGAAATGGATGAGGTGATTGCTTCCCTCCCGACCAAGGAGAAGCAGAAGGTTAAGCAGGCCACGGAAAAGATGCGCGCAGCACACGAGGCCGAAATCAAAATTAAAGACGACACCGCCCAACTCTACTTCACCTTGGGAACTGTGGGCACGACAGCAGCTGCGTTCGCTCATCAGACCAAGCAACCACTACGCGGTATTGTGGCTGACGCCAAAGACCTGTATGACTATCTTGGGAATCCCGATGAATTGCTACTTTTTCGCGATGACAGCAGCCGGGCGGTAAAGCGAATTCTCCTTGAAGCAAATGCCATCTACTCGTTTTCCAATGTTACGCTTCGGCTTCTGGAACACGAGAAGCGACGGTCAGCCCATCATTCGATTCATCAACTCATCGACGAAACGGTGGAACTCCTCGCTCCATACTTTGAAGCCAGAGAGACCACCCTGGAACGTGATTACGTGGGAGAAGACTTACGCGTCTGGTGTCCACGCGCTGCGTTCGAAGCAATATTCACCAACTTGCTTACCAATTCTCTTCAGGCATTCGAAGCGCGAGCGAAATCCGGCGCACAGGCGGGCGAAAGACGAATTCGCGTCCAGACGAGACGGACAGGCGAGGTCGCAGAGATTCGGGTTCAGGATAACGGCCCTGGCATCGAGAAGCTGGCTCTCGAAGAAATTTGGCTGCCTGGAAAAACGACAACGGAAAAAGGAACAGGTCTCGGCCTGACTATCGTTAAGGACGTCGTTGAAGAACTCCGCGGACGCATTGAAGCCGAAGCACACGGCGAACTTGGCGGAGCCTGCTTCACTATCACCCTTCCCCTCAAAGCCTGACATGCCTTCAACCGCTCTTTCCAATCGGCGAATTGCCATATTCGAGGACAACCCGGTCAATCGAGAGCGGCTGTCGGACATGGTATCACGATGCGGTGCCACGGCATTGCCGGTGGCCGGTCCGGCTCCCGCGTTGAACGCCTTGAGTTCCTATCTGAAATCCCAACGCATCAACATGGTGGTTTGTGACCATCACTTGTCGCAAAGAAGGGACTATGCGCCATTCCTTGGAGCCGAAGCCATCGCGGAGTGTTACCGTCTGGGAATTGCGGGAATTTTGGTGACAGCATTCGAGAGTGCTGATGCGGAATCATCACTTCGACTTTTCAGAAGACACATCCCCGCTCTTGTTCGGTCGCCGGACAACTTCGACCGTGCGCATATTGAGGCTGCACTGCTCCAAGCAGACAACGAGGTTCGGAAGCACCAGCCAACCCGCGAACGCATTCCACATCGGACCATCATGACCGTGCAACGCATCGAACCGCGCAGCTCGGGCAAACTCGTTAAGGTTGTCATGTCTCAGTGGGATGCGACAAAGGAAGTTGGCTTCCCGCTGAGCTTGGTTCCGTTGAACTTTCAGGCGGCGGTAAAGCCCGGCAACATGCTCATTGCCGAGGTGAACATAGAAGCTGACCGCCAAGAAGACCTATACTTCGATAATTTTGAATTGCCCGACGCTAATGTCCTCAAAAAAGCCAAAACCCTATTTGATCGTCCTTGATGTCGGCCACGGCAGTGCCGCGGTGTTACACGACGAAGGCGGCACTGTCGTGTTCGACACTGGCAGAGGTGCGCACGTTGAGCGTCACTTGCAGGCGGCTGGCGTGAATCGCGTTCAGGCAATGTTCTTATCCCACGCCGATGCCGACCACATCGGTGGGGCTGAGACTTTGCTGATGAACAAAAGTCTGCACATCGGGGAGGTATTGCTAAATCCCGACTCATCCAAGGACTCTGTAGTGTTCGAGCAACTGCGCTATGCGCTGGCCGAAGCCAATCAACGTGTGGGGACACGAATCACTCCCGCACTTACGACCAGCACGAAACTTCAGCGCAGAGGTGCAACTATTGAGGTTCTGCATCCGTCAGACGCGAAAGCTCTTTCAGGTGTAGGTGGAAAATCGCCCCTAGGAAAGAGGCACACTTCAAACTCCATGAGTGCTGTCATCCGGGTGTCAAGCGGTGGAAATGCATCTGTGCTTCTAGCAGCCGACATTGAATTTGATACTCTCGACGGGTGGAAAGCTCAAAACGTTCAGCCAGCAGCAACTGTGCTCGTCTATCCTCATCACGGTGGAATGCTCGGAACGAGCGACAAAACAGAAGCTGCACTGTTCGGGTTCGAAATAACCCAAATGGTGACTCCGGACGTGGTCGTTTTCTCAAATCACCGATCCAAGTTCGGAAATCCGAGAGACGAGGTTATCGCTGCGATTGCAAAGGCGGTTGCAGGAATTCGCTTCGCCTGCACCCAGCTTCCAGTTCGCCTCCATCAACACGCGGAAACAAACGATTTTTGGTCATTACACAAACCCACCGGACGCAAGGGCCTCGTTGAGGGTTCCATTTGCTTGGAGTTTCTTAAGGCTGGCGTTCGCGTCTGCTTCGACGAAGCTCCTTGAAAGCCAGCCCTGATGCAGTCGCGGGTAGGATGGAAGATGGTAGCGCCCGTGGGCGCGCGATCCGAAGGGATCAATGAGATTTTTATTAGTTTAGAAGTCCCGTAGCAGGGTTCAGGGCATTTTTCGTCATTTTGCATTACTCGCAATGTTTCTTTCGGATCGTTGCCTTCTGCTCGACTTTTAATCCAAAACTAACTCAACACGGTTAGTCTTCTTCGGATCGTTCTTCCATTCGGCTCGTCCCCCTGAAAATGACAAAAA
>CAZZGS010000493.1:0-4110 GCA_964653845.1 uncultured Bryobacter sp. | reverse complement strand
CGACAACTACAAATACTTCCTCGGCGCAGACCTCCAGGCCATCCGCCAGGGCCCGTGGAAATACCGTCAGGCCGGGAAAAACCCACCCGAACTCTTTCACCTCGACTTCGACCCCGCCGAGCAATACAACGTCCACGATCGCAACCCCGATATTGCCCACTCCCTCGCTTCGCGTCTGGCCGCCGATCGTGTTAATATTTAGGGAAGTAGATGAGGGCCGCAGACCCCTGTGGCCCTTTCTCTTGTCTACTCAAAACACAAGGATTACTTCGATGCCGAAGCTCAAAACCCACAAAGGCGCCGCAAAGCGCTTTAAAAAGACCGCCTCTGGTGCCTTCAAACGTGGCAAGGCAAATGCCCGCCATCTATTTGCAGGTAAGTCCAACGCCAATAAGCGTCGGCTTGGTCAGTCCGGAACTGTCAGTTCCGCCAACCACCAGGCTGTTTCCGACATGCTTCCTTACGCATAAGCGTAGGTTTGCTTGTTGAACCGGTGCAAGCGGTGCTCTTCGCACGTGCCCGCAACGCCCGAACTAGATGAATCAACAAATTGAAGGAGAACAAACGTGCCTAGAGTAAAACGCGGTACAGGTCGTAGAGACTACCGCCACAAAACAATGAAGTTAGCCTCTGGCTTCTTCTTGACCAAGTCCAAGCTGAACCGAGCCGCTCAGGAAGCTGTCGAAAAGTCCCTGAAGTACGGTTACGTCGGTCGTCGGCGCAAAAAGCGTGACTTCCGCAGACTGTGGATCGTCCGCATCAATGCCGCAACCAAGTCCGCCGGTCTAAGCTATTCCCGTTTCATAAATGGTCTTAAGATTGCCGGTATTGACCTCAACCGCAAGGTTCTCTCCGATATCGCGACGCAAGACATCAAGGCTTTCAACGCTCTGGTTGAGGCGGCAAGGGCGGCCCTACCGGCCAACACGCCTTTTCCTCTCAAGACCACCACAGCTGCATAGGTAACCCATGGCGGAAGAACTTTACAACGAACAAGACGCCGACCTGCTCTCCCAACTCGAAGAGCGCGTCGTCAAAGCCCTTGAAGCGGTAGGCAGCCTCCGTAAGGATAAGCTCGCCCTGCAAAAGGAAATCGATCGGCTTACTGCCGAATTGTCGGCCGCCAAATCGAAGAACAAGACTGCGGCCTCCCGCATCTCCAAGCTCCTCGATCAAATGGAATTGCCTTCCGCCGAATAGGATCCCTGCCTTGTCCAAGCCGGTTCATGTAACCATTTACGGACAGCAGTTCACCGTCGTTACCGGTGAAGATCCTACTCGTGTCGAAGCTCTTGCTTCGCAAGTGGATAGCGTTATGCGCACTATTGCCAACAGCGGCGTGGTTGATTCCAACCGCGCCGCTGTGTTGGCTTGTTTACACTTGGCCGACCAGGTCGACTCCCTCCAAAGTCAACTCGCCGCTGTCAAAGTCCTCCCAGATCAGAAGCGCAAGCTCAGCGATCTCCTCCAGCTCCTTGATGACGAGCTAAAATAGCGTCACATGACGCCCCTGCTCCTACTTCTCCTTTCCATCCAGGTCCAACACTCCACCGCCGACTCAAACGGCGTCAAGATCCACTATGCTACGTACGGCAAGCAGGACGGTCCACTCATCGTCATGGTCCACGGCTTCCCCGACTTCTGGTACACCTGGCGCGACCAGATGCAAGTCCTCGGTGACGCAGGCTACCGCTGCGTCGCAATGGACCTCCGTGGCTACAACCTCTCCGGCCAACCCTCGGGCGTCGAGAACTACGATATGCGCCTCCTGGTAGGCGATGTCTTGAACGTAATCAAAGCCAATGGCCGCGAAAAGGCTATCGTCATGGCGCACGACTGGGGCGGGGCCATCGCCTGGCAAGTCGCCCTCAACGCTCCTCAGATGGTCGAGAAACTGGTTATCCTGAACCTTCCTCATCCCAATGGACTGAGCCGCGAGCTAGCCAACAACCCCGACCAACAGAAGGCCAGCGAATACGCGCGTCGCTTCCAGGAACCCGACTCTCACACCAAGCTCTCCGCCGCCGCCCTCGCCGGCCGGGTCAAAGACCCTGAAGCAAAGAAGCTCTACGTCGAAGCCTTCGAGCGCTCGAGCCTGGCTGGCATGATGGCCTTCTACCAGCGAAACTACCCGCGCCCACCCTACAAGCAAGGCAATGAAACCCGCAAGCTCACCATGCCCGTCCTGCTCATCCACGGCCTCAAGGACACTGCCCTGCTTGCTCCCGCACTCAACGGCACTTGGAACTGGATCGACGACCTCACCCTCGTCACAATCCCCGAGGCCAGCCACTTCGTGCAACAAGATGCAACCGAGAAGGTATCGCGCACCGTCAAATCATGGTTAGGGAGAGATAAATGAAACTGATTCCGCTCCTCGCATTAGCTACCCTTCTCGGCGCCGCTGACAAGCCCGAGCAACCCAAGATCGCCACCTCGCACGGTGCCAGCGACCGCATGGAAATCATCGCCACCGTCTATGCCAACAAAGCTGCCGTCAAGCAGATCCTCGGCGACGAAATGAACGGCTACATCTACGTCGTCGAAGTGCTTATCAAGCCCCGCGTCGAAGAAGGCGTCAAAATTGATCGCGACGACTTCCAGCTTCTTATCACTGACGATGGCCAGAAGACCAAGCCCTTTGCTCCAGCCCAACTTACCGGCACCGGCGGTCTTGTCATTAAATCTCAGAAAGGCCCCACCTCAGGAGCCATGGGCCAGAACAATGGCCCAGTCTGGAGTGGCCCCGTCGGCACCGGCGGCCCCATGCGCCTGCCAGGCAACGGCGGCGGCATTGGCAACGCAACTACTCAAATTGAGACACCAACCGTTGAAGAGAATGACAAGAAGGAAAAGGTCAACCCGATGAAGAAGGTCCTCGAAGAAAAAGAGCTTCCCGCCGGCGAGATCAAAGTGGATACTAAAGGTCTGCTCTATTTCCCGATAGACGGCAAACACAAAACCAAAAATATCGTCCTGCTCTACCGTGGTTTAGGTGGCCGCATCGACGTCGAATTCAAATAACGTGAACATCTTCGAAGTAGATACCCCCGCAATCGTAGTGGACCTGGACGTCATGGAGGACAACCTCCAAAGGATGGCCGACTACACGCAAACCCACAACCTTCGCCTCCGTCCACATACCAAGACCCACAAGAGCCCCCTGCTCGCCCGCAAGCAGATTGAACTTGGCGCAGTAGGCCTTACTGTAGCCAAGCCCGGAGAAGCTGAGGTCATGCTCGCGGCCAACCCCCAGGATCTCCTGGTCGCCTTCCCGACCCTCGGTGCCACGAAGATGGCCCGCTTGAAAGAAGTCGCCCGCCACACAAACCTCACGGTAGCTCTCGATTCATTCGAAGCAGCCAAGGCATTATCAGACGGCGAAGTCCCGGCGAAGATCCTCGTGGAGTTTGACGCCGGCCTCGGCCGTGTCGGCATCCAGCCAGACGAACTGATTGATATGATTGGCGCGATCAAAAAACTGCCCCACATCCAGTACGACGGTATCTCTTTTTATCCGGGCCACATCAAGGACCTCGGCGAAGAAGGCCACGGCATGATCGAGGCTCTGAACGTTCTGCTGAATCAGACAGTCGACACTTTGAAAAAAGCTGGCCGCGCCCCTCGTATTGTTTCCGGTGGTTCAACTCCAACCATGTTCCAGTCCCATCGCATTGAGGCGATGAACGAAATCCGCCCCGGCACCTACATCTTTAACGACCGCAACACCGTCGTTGGCAAGGCCTGCAGCCTTGAGCAGTGCGCCGCCACCATAATTGCCACTGTGATATCGACGGCTCACAAAGGCCAGATCCTGATCGATGGCGGCTCGAAGACCTTTTCTTCAGACCGCCTTCTGAACGACGCTGGCGTGAGCTTCGGCAAAGTCTTGAATGCCCCCGGTGCGCTCTTCCACAAGATGAACGAGGAGCACGGCTTCATCGACATCACCGAATGTGAGCGCACCTTCCACATCGGCGACAAGCTCCAGATCCTCATGAACCACGTCTGCGTCGCCATGAACCTTCAGGAGCAGGCCATCGGCTACCGCAATGGCACATTGGAAACAAGCTGGCCGATCGCAGCCCGCGGCAAGCTCACCTAGGGCCT
>CAZZGS010000492.1:0-4112 GCA_964653845.1 uncultured Bryobacter sp. | reverse complement strand
GATTTCGCCACCCGGGCTAAACTTCCTTATTGTAACGGCGCTTTCGGGATGATGCCGGGAAAATACTTATCTTTGCGGTCTGGGCGATCAGGGGCGGATTGCGTCAGGAATTTGAAATTGGCTACGATGCAGGCCGGAGTCTGGGAGATACGAAGGTAAAGAACTCCTCAGGATCGTGGGCAGAAACCACCTTGGCCAATTCGGAGCGATCGCAAATTTGGCGGCTCCATTGCTGATTGATGCAGCAGTCGGCGGTGGTAGGTGTTGCACAAGGCGCCATCGGCACCGTATTTCGCCACGTAGCTAACCCCGAAAAACTTCTCGGTATAGGACTTTGGTCTAAAGTTGCTACCCCAATCTGCCGAGGTACTAGGTACAAACCAATCTAAGGTGAAATGCAAAAGCCATCCTGTTAAGGGCGGTGGATGCTACAGGAGAGCCAAGTGAGACAGAACTCAATTGTCATAGGGATCTTGATTATCGCGAGTGCAACGTGCCTTTCGGCACAGAGCTTTTCTTTCTATTCGACTTTGCAGGCTGGGCAAAATGCATCGGCGAGTTGGGAAGTTGGAACCGGAACGACTCCAGCCTACTCGAATGCGACGTGGACGGTTGCGGATTTCTACTACAACTCGGTGCCTTCGGACAACCACTGGCGAAGTGGCGGGCTAACGCAGGAATTTCAGGTTGGATACAACGCAACGACCAACACAGCGTTTACGAGGGTGAAAGATTTTCAAGGGAACTGGACAGAAGCAGCTAGAGCCAATCCAGGCCCTGCGTTGACAACCGACGCGATTTGGACTTTGCCTGCGTCAAGCTTCAATCTAAGCGCGACCGGATTGCCAACTCCGAATCTCATCATAATCGAGGGCCTTGCAATTTCACCGAATGTGACATTGGTGAGCGGGACACTTCCAGCATCTCTTGGTGCATTTGGATCACCTGGAAATAGTTCGGTGTCGAATTTGTCGGCACCGCTGGTGATTAATGCCGCGGCGAATGGCGGGAGCTGGTATTTGGGAGGGACGGTCCGGTTCAGCGGACTTTTAGGGAGTGGTGGGTCCGCACAGGGATCGCAGTTGAGCTTCAATCTTCAAGCGACGGGCAATCAGACTCCTGAAGCAACGACGATGAGTCTACTTGGTGGCGGGTTGGCGTTTTTGGGATGGATGAGCCGACGGCGACGGATGGGTGGAGTGAAATGAATTTGCCGGCGCCTGAATGGCCGCCGCATGCGCCTGGGGTCAGCAATTTTCTGGAGATTGCAGAAGTTCGCGATTTGAAATGGTTTGCCCGGAAGTATTGGGTATGGGTTGCTCTTAGTGGAATCTTGACTGGATTGCTTGGCGTGGTTTGGGCTTACTACTTTCCACCGCTCTATGTATCGCAGGCAACGGTGCGATTTTTACCTCCGCAAGTGGCTGGCCGCTTTGTCAATCCGAATTTTTCGATGGAGGTTGGGCAGCGGATGTTTGCGCTGTCGCAATTGCTGAGTAGCCGCATGACTGCGGCGAAACTGATTGAGGCGTATTCACTTTATCCTGAGCGCCGCCGGTTTCAGACCGTTGAAGACCTAACGACGAAGTTAAATACAGATTTGCAAATCGTTCAGGTGGGCAATGCGCAGGGTGAAGATCATCGTGCGGTGCCGACTCTGCGTATCGCCTTCCATTATCCGGATGCTGAAAAAGCGCAGAAGGTGGTGCAGAAGCTGGTTGAGCAGATCTATGAGGAGAACCGCAAGTATCGCGGAGACCAGTCACTCGGGACAACGGAATTCCTGCTGGAGCAATTGACAGCGGCCGAGGAGAAGGTACTTGAGACCGAACAGCGGCTTGGAGAAATACAGGATTCAATCGGGTTGAACGTATCGCAGACTCGATTGGGACAATCGACCTCGCGGAGTTATGTTGTGGACTCAAGATTGAGGGATCTGAGGCATGACCGGAGGTTGCAGGAAGAGCGGAAGGCTACCAAGAGGGCGGAGTGGGAGCAGCTTGAACTGTTACATCGACGGATTGAAACGCGGCCTGTGGAGTATTACATACCTGAGTTTGAAGGGATGCAGCATTACTGGCATTTGCGCGATCTGGTGACAGCAGTGAAATCGAGGCTGGAGCGGTTTAACGAGAGGTACAGTAGCGCGATGCCGGAAGTTGTCTCCGCACAGAACGATGTGAAGCAAGCGGAAGCCTCTGTAGAGCGATTTCACAAGGAGCGAGGAGTGAGGTTGAGGAATCGGGATCTTGAGGGAAATGCAGCGAAGATTGCTTTGGCAAAGCTGGAGTTGCAGGCTTTGGACAAAGAGGCAGGCGAGCAGATGCGTGAAGAGTCTGAATTGCGTGCTGAATCACAGAAGTTGCGTGAGCAAGAAGGACGCCCGTCTGGACAGGAAGTGGAGTTGCTGGTGGCCAAGCGTGAGTATGAGGCAGCCAAGGGGCACTTCGACGAACTGCAAAAGAAGCATGAAGAATCACGATCTGCTTCAGAGATGGAGCGCCGCGGGCAAGGCGAGAGTGTGGAGACTCTTGAGGCTGCATCGAGGCCTGGTGATGCACAGAAGCCGACCTGGTGGATGCGCGTGGCGATTGCGGCGGGGCTGGGCGTTGTAATCAGCAGCCTTAGCTGTCTGTTGATTGTGCTGCGCGATCCGAAGGTGTTGCATGCTGGACATCTGGAAAGTTGGGCTGGGATTGAAGTGCTAGCTAGCTTTGCCGTAGAAGGTCAGGGACGCCGGAAGCTGGGGAGAGCCAGTGCGGCGGCACTGACTTGTCTGGCGCTAGTTTTTGCCAGCGGCTGCGGATTGCTGCAGAAAGACGCGGCCGGGCTGGTGCGCGAGGGGATCAAGGCTGAGAAGGCGGGGCAGTATCAGGCAGCGCTTCTGCAATTTCGTATGGCACTGGAGCGGGATGCCAAGTGTGCTGAAGCACATGAAGCTTTAGCCCGGCTTGCGCTGCAGATGGGTGAATTGCTGTCTGCCCGGGAATCTTTGGCACGCGCGGTTGAATTGCGGCCAGAGAACGAGAAGCTGTTGAAGGACCTTGCTGAAACCAGCTACAAGATTTACTTTGGAGATCCAGGGCGCCCGACAGTTTTGTTGAGAGAAGTAGAAGAATTTGGGGGTAGGCTGCGGACGAAGTGGCCGGGGAGCCCGGATGGATACCGGATTCTTTCTCAGGTTTTGATGGAGCGGCATCGTACGGATGAGGCGATAATATTGCTCGCTGAGGCGAGTGGGAAAGTGAAGCGAAACGAAACACTGCGGGCGCAGATGGCGGCAGCAATGTTTCGGGTAGGCCGGGCACAAGAGGCCGAGGCGACTCTAGTGAGTTTGATTGAAGAGCATCCGAAGTATCTGGATGCGTATGACCTTTTGTATCTGGAGCGGATGCAAAGCAGACAGAGCGAGAGGGCACGGGAAATATTGGTGTTGAAGTGGGAGAAGACCGGGGAGTTGGAACCGGCGTTGCAGTTGGCTGCCCACGACGATGCCCGGGGGCAGCGGGAAGTGGCGTCGAAAATGTTGGCCGACTTAAAGCCATTGGCCTTGAGCAAGGAGCTCGGGATGGCAAAGATTGGTGACTTTTGGATGCAACGGGTGGAATGGAAAGCATCTTGGGATGCCTATTTGTGCGGGCGTGACGCTGAAACAGCGCGACGTGGCGATTACGTCGGGCGGCTTGCGGAATGGCATTTGGCGCAAGGTCAGAATAAAGAGGCTCGTGTGCTGGTGGAGCAGGAATACAAGAAGAACACCCGGAGTGTTGTGCTTGAGGCATATCTGGCAGCGGTACGGCTGGGTGAAGTACCAGCTGAGCGGAGGATGGAAGAGCGCAAACGACTTGAGTCGATCCTGCAGCGGATGCCGGATTCGCCATTTGTGCGCTATCACCTTGGCCGGGCGTATTTGCTAGAAGGTAAAGCGCAGCCTGCGGCAGACCAGTTTGAACGAGCGGTCAAATTGGATGCCAATTATTCGGCTGGCTGGCTGGCCTTGGCCGAAATCGATCTTGCTCAGGGCAATGCAGGAACTGCTGAATTGCGAGCGGACAATGTTTTGCGAATGAATCCGCGGCAGATGAGGGCGATGATGTTGCGCGGGCGGGCGA
>CAZZGS010000491.1:0-4113 GCA_964653845.1 uncultured Bryobacter sp. | reverse complement strand
GCCTCGACCTACCAGACTTCGACGGCGATATGAAAGACTGGCCGAGGATCGCCAAGATCCAGAGCGACCTGCTCGCCCATGCCCTGATCACCAGGCAAACACGCGTGGCTTCCTACATGCTCACCAAGTGCCAGGGCCTCGCGCGATTCCCGTGGCTTGGTTACACTTCTGCTCGCCATCACGATTACACGCATCAGGACGGCAAGGCGCCGGGTGCCGACGGCCTCGACGGGCAACGCATCCTGCGCGACATCTGCCGCTGGCACGTAGAAGAATTCGCTTACCTCCTGGGCCGCCTGAAATCAACGCCAGAAGGCGATGGCACTCTGCTCGACAACACCGTGCTGCTATTCGTGCACGAACACGCCGAAGCCAATAGCCACAAGAACAACGGCCTCGCCGCGATCGTTGCCGGCAATGCTGGCAAGCGACTGGCGCTCGGCCAACACAGCAAGGTCACCGGCACTGTTGGCGATCTCTATTTGACACTGGCGGATGACGCACTACAAGCGGGCGTTGGCAAGTATCCAACCGCATCCAAGCGCATGGGCGAGATCCTCGTCTCGGTCTAGTATCGAATCTCGCAACCGGGCAGCGCGGCGCGCAGTTGCTGCACAGCAGCCTCACTGACCTTCGTATCCTTAAGGTCAATTTCCTTAAGCGACTTCCAATCCCGCAACACAGCCACAGCTTCATCGGTGATGCGCTTCGAGCGATGCAAGCTCAGGCGCTCCAGCTTCGGCAGCCCTCGCCGCAACGGCTCAAGACTGATCGCCGTAACATTGCTGCCACCAATGCGAAGCTCACGCAGGTTGATCAGCGTCGCAATCGCAGCCACACCAGACTCCGTGAGGCTAACACTCCAAAGGCCGGAGTCTGTGCGCTGTGGTCCACTCAGATCCAGGTATTCCAGCGTAGGCATCAGCCGCAATGCCTGCATCCCCGCATCGGTGAGTTTGTTGCCACCAAGAGTGAGTTGCTTCAGGCCAGGCAGCGAAGTGAGCAGCTCAATTCCGTTATCGGAGATCTGCGCGAAGCCAAGGTCAATTGACTGAAGCGTCGTCAGGGCCCCGAGATACCCCATGGTCGTATCAGTGACTTTGGTGCCACGCAAATCAATCCGGCGCAACTGCTTCCAACCTTTGACGGCCGACATGCCCTCATCGGTGATGAGTTCGGCGTAACGGAGATTCAGGTCCTCAAGACCATTGAGCGACTTCAGTTGCAGCATGCCCTGATCGGTGATGCGAGTCATCGAGAGGTCCAACCGCTTCAGGCCGGCTTGGCGCGAGAGCGCTGGCAAATCGGCATCGGTAATCCAGCAGGCTCGCAGATCAACGGCTTCGCGAGTGGAAGTTCCGCAGTCAATGGCAAGAAAAGCAAGCAGAAGTAAATTAATGGTGATCAGCTCCCACGCCGATTCGGAAGTTTCGAGTCGCGATCCCAGACAATTTTGGCATTAGGCAAGGCCTTCACCAGTCGGGCATGCCCTTGTTCAGAAATCAGCGTGTGATAGAGGTTCACCAACTGCAGTGACGGTATGGCCGCAAGGCTATCGACAGCCTCATCGCTGAGATTGGTGCTATCGAGGCGAAGCTCTTTCAGCGGTAAGGCGATGATCTGCTTCAGCCCCACGTTATTGAAAGTGGTGTAGTCGAGATTCAGTTGCTCTAGCTTGGTGAAGAGGCAAATCGTTGCCGCAGCCGCACCCGTCAAGCGGGTTCGAACAGCCTCAAGCCGACGGAGATTTACCAGTGGCGCAAGAGCCGCAAAGCCTTTCTCCGTAAAGCGCCCGTGGTTGAGCCGAAGCTCTTCCAGTTGTGTCAGTTTCGCGATTTGCGCAAGGCTTGTATCGCCAATGTCGGTGCCCGTTAGATCGAGTGCGCGCAGCCTGCTGAAGGTGCCAAGCTGCGCAAGAGCAGCGTCCGAGAGGTCGGTGTAGGCAAGGTTCAATCGGTTGAGAGAAGACAAGTGTGCGAGAGCTTCGGCCTTGATGCTGGTAGAGCTAAGATCGAGCTCTTGAAGCGATGCCGGCAGCGGGCCGAGAGCGCGAACAAGTGTCCCGGCAAGACTCAAGGATTCAAGCTTATGGAATGAAGCGAGGTGCATCAGCCCGCGATCGGAAACAGTAGTGGAGCCAAGACGCAGCCGTTTGAGCGATTGCAAACGAGTGAGACTGGCAAGACCAAGATCGCCAATCTCTGTGGCATCCAGATCAAGCTGCTCCAGTTCCTTGAGGCTGGCAATCAGCCCAAGCTGCGAATCGTTGACCTGCGTACGTGCCAGCGACAGAGTTCGAATACGCCCCGCACGCAGATCTGCAACGCCCCCCAGCGAATCGCTAATCCAGCGGGCAATCTCAGTCTCGCTAGCCCCGGCAGCCGGAGCCGCTCCGGTGCTCCTGGCCATACTATTGCCACCAGAGAAATCGCCCTTGCCCTTGGGCAGTGCCGCACGAAGCTTCTCAACGCCTGAGGATGTAGCGCGCGTATAACGCAGGTCCAGGAAGGCAAGCTCACGCAACGCCGCAAGCTGGGAGACACCTGCATTGGTAATCTCGGCGCGATACAAATTGAGCTCACGCAGCTTCGCGAGGCCCGCCAGAATTTCAGCCCCGGCATCCGTCACTGGCCCACCCAGCAAATTCAGCTTCCGCAAATTCTGAAGTCCCTTCAAGTGGGCAATCCCGCGATCGCTGATCTTGAGGCCATAGAGATCGATCTCTTCAAGCGTATTGAGATTGGCCAGATAAGCAAGGCCCTCATCCGTCACAAGGGTGTCGCGAAGATTCAAACGGCGCAGCTTCTTCAAACCAACGAGGCTCTTGAGCACCTCATCGGTGGCGGTGGAATAACTGAGGTCGAGACCTTCAAGCTGGGCAAAGGGAGAGAGAGAGAAGTTGCGAATCCGCCCTTGGGCAAGACGTAGTTCTTTGAGGTTCGTAAGCGATTCAAGATACTTCAGCCCTTTGTCCTGCACATTAACGTTGGTCAGAAAGTGCAGGCTAAAGTGAAGCTTCTCAAGGCTGCGAATGGGAGCAAGAAACTTAAGTTCATCATTGGCATCAAGCCGGCTACCAGCCCCAGGATTCCAGCTAGGGCCAGGCAGGTAGAGCTCCTTCAGTTGCGTCAGGCCAGAGAGCTTCTCAAGGTCTTTCGGCTCGATAATCGTGCCGTACAGATCCACGACAGAGAGCACAAGAGCATCGTGTTTCGGAAGGGCAGACAGGTCCCCAATAGGCTTCGAGGTGCCCGCCAAAACAACGCGGCCACCCTGCTGGATCACCCACTCAGCTACGGGGCGCTCAGATGCACTTGCGGGGGCGGCACAAAGCAGCAGAATGAAACTGAAAAGCTTGTTGGGCATCCGCTAGGCGAGCTTAATCTTCTTGTGCTCGATCTTTTTGCGGTCGCCAATGCCAAGGCCGAGTGCTCCAGCGATGTCAACGTGCTCTGGCTGCATGCGGACGAAATTGCTATCAGCATCGCGGCGAGCGATCGCAAGCGGGTCCATGCCCATCGCAACGCGCTTGGCGTCGAGATGATCCCAACCGATGCGGTCCATCGCGACGGGGTCTGTCGAGAAGAGCATCCGGTTGTGCTCCCAGACGTACTTCACTTTCTTCGGGTTCAGGCCCGGTCCACCGTGATAGAGCGCCTTCACCGCATCGCAAATGTTAAGCACCGTCTTGTTGCGGATCGCAGGAATAGAAACAGAGCTCGGGATGAACTGACCGCACGAATTCAGCTCGGGCGATGAGTGGCTGCGGTTCACATTGTTCACCAGGCCATGCGAGAGATTCTTGAGCGCGATGGTGAGGCCAGCCGATTGATGGTGCTTGAGCAGCGGCAGGTTGATCAACTTGTCGATCTGTGTGGTGATGAACTTTGAGGCATAGCTGCGGCGAGCGGTGTCGTTGTTGAAGTCATAACCAGGCAGGGTGAGTTGCATGTCCATGTAGTGGTTTGGGTCGTAGCCGTCGATCTTTTGTTGTGTGTCGTCGTAGTAGTCGGCAGCCCAGGAAACACGAACACCTTCGGGGAGCCACTTGTCGAAACCAGCCTGGTAGAACTCCTGTTTGTAACGGTCATAGACAACGATGTCTTTGCGCTT
>CAZZGS010000490.1:0-4122 GCA_964653845.1 uncultured Bryobacter sp. | reverse complement strand
CAATACGCCACGGCTGGTGCAGCTCACATTTCGGATGACATTTTAGAAAGAGTAATCATCTTGAAATCAATTTCACGTCGTTTTTTCATTGGCGGGACTGGCCTAGCTCTGAACGGCTTCTCAGCCCAGAAAGCAAGAAAGGTTTTGGTTTGCCTGATCGATGGGATGTCCACGGAATACATCGCCAAAAGCGAGATGCCGAATTTGAAGAAGGTCATGAAAACCGGGACCTACGCAATAGGACTCGGAATGATGCCGTCCTTGACGAATGTGAACAACGCATCTTTGGCCACTGGGAGCTATCCGGAGGAACATGGAATCACTGCCAATTCTTTCTTCGACCCTGAGGAGGGCAAGATTTTGGAGATGTCGGCGAGCAAATACTTACTGAAGCCGACGATATTTGAAAGTGCGCACAGAGTTGGGTTAAAGACAGCATTTGTCGGGTCAAAGGAGAAGGTGCGGCTGCTGATCGGAACCAAGGCCCAACTGGCTATTGGGGCCGAGAAGCAGGGCATTCCGATGTATGAGGCGGCAAACAGCTATTGGGTTTTCGAGCAAGGCAGAACGGCTCTTCGGCGGCCCGATGTAAATCTGTTGTATTTGACGACAACCGACTACATGATGCACACCTACGCGCCCGAGCAAACTCAATCGCAAGAACATCTAAACCGGCTGGACAAGATACTTGGCGAGATTCTGGACGATCATCCAAACATCGAACTGTACTTGTGTGCGGATCATGGAATGAACCTCAAAACGATGGCCATTGATCCAGTGCGTGTACTGGCGAAGATTGGAATTCGAGCCAGAGCAACTGCGGCGATCGCAGATAAACATAAAGTGCATCACAACGATCTTGGCGGGTCGATTTACGTTGATCTTGAGAATCAGAACGACGTAGTGAAGGCGAGAGACGCATTGAAGGCTGAAAAAGGCATCGACGAGGTACTGTTGCGTGACGAGGCAGCCCGCAGGTTTCGCCTGATGGCTAGCCGAACCGGGGATTTGTTTGTGTTGGGAGATCAGAGAACGGCACTGGGGCAATTGGAACAGGTGCGGAGCGAAGTGAAGGTGCGGACGCATGGATCGGTGCATGAACAGAAAATTCCGTTGCTGGTCTTTGGACGCAAGCCAGCCAAATTGGAGAGCATTGTGGATCTTACGTCAACACGGGCCTGGGAGGCATAATCATGAAGCACATCTTATTGTTTGGGGTTAGTGCTCTTGCCCTACTGGGGCAAGGCAGTGGAGGCAAGCGCATTGAGCCAGGGCCAGTGGCTGGGGGAGGCATCAGGCTGGTTAGCGGCTGGATTGCCAAGCCGGCCGGCGAGCAAATCGCACTCAGCAATTTGCCGATGAGCTTGAGGCTGTCTGCCGATGGGAAGTGGATGTTTATTCTTCAGGCGGGGCACGCCAAACCGAATGTGAGTGCCCACCGGGTGAGCACGGGTCAGCAGGTTTCTTCAGTCAGTTTACCCGATGCATGGTTGGGCTTGGCGGTTGCTGGAGACCGGCTGTATGTGGGTGGGGGGAACTCTCACGCTGTTCACGAATTGAAATGGGGCGGCGATCAATTGAGCCTGCTACGAAGTTGGAAAACGGAAGACCCGAATGCGTTTGTGGGAGACGTACAGGTGGATACGAAGGGTAGGGTGTTTGCGGCAAGCCTACTGGGAAACGAAATCCTGCAGTTTAATTCACAAACCGGAAAGCAGGAAGGGAGAATTCCTACTGGAGCGTTGCCGTACCGAATCCTTTGTGAAGAAGATCAACTAACGGTGAGCAGTTGGACGGAGAGTCTGGTACTAAGACATCACTTGGTGTCCGGGAGCCGTGAGCAGTTCACGACGGCATCGCATTCGACGGACATAGTGCGGGCGGCGAAGAGTTACTTTGTGGCAGCTTCCAATACGAATGAAGTAATCAAGCTTGGACTCGACGGCAAAGTAACGGAGCGGATTAATGTTGCGCTCACACCCCGTCAACCGATGGGAATGACGCCCTCAGCGTTGGCATTGAGCAGCGACGGTAAGCGGCTTTATGTAGTTTGTTCGGATGCTAACGCCGTGGCCGTGATTGACGTCAGTGCGGACCGGAGCCGCGTTATTGGGTTTATCCCGACGGGCTGGTATCCAACGGGGATTCGCGTTCTAACAGACGGGCGGATCGCGATATTGAATGGCAAAGGATTGCGGTCTTTCCCGAACAATATTAA
Organism: uncultured Bryobacter sp.; assembly: GCA_964653845.1. Taxonomy (GTDB): domain Bacteria; phylum Acidobacteriota; class Terriglobia; order Bryobacterales; family Bryobacteraceae; genus Bryobacter. The sequence continues at coordinate 1,904 of CAZZGS010000490.1, read as the reverse complement.
GGAAGGCGACAAGGATTTCACGTATCTATCGGGACAGCATAAAGGGACCATGTCTCTGCTGAGCGCGCCGACGGCGGCGCAATTGCGGAGCTATTCAAAAATGGTGATCGCCAATACTCCTTATCGCGATGAGTTATTGGACCGGGTGGCGATTCCTGCTGGCAATCCCGTTCCAGCGCAGCCGGGGCAACGTTCCCCTATCCGGCATGTGATTTACGTCGTCAAAGAAAACCGAACCTACGATCAGGTCTTTGGCGGACTGGAGAAAGGCAATGGGGATCCATCGCTGGTATTGTTTGGTGAGTCACAAGGACCGAACCACTTCAAACTGGCGCGGGAATTTGCTCTTTTCGATAACTTCTATGTCAATGGTGATGTAAGTGCGGATGGGCATATCTGGTCTTCGGGGGCAATAGCTCCGGATTACACGCAGAAGCTCTATCCCAATCTTTATGCGGGCCGAGGTGGAAAGTTTAGTCTCTACTACGGACGGCCGCCGGTGAATCATTCCGAGAAGGGGGTTCATCCTGCAGGTGGATATCTGTGGGATGCTGCCTTTGAAAAGGGTTTGTCCGTTCGCAATTATGGGTGGCTGGTGAAGTTGATCGCCAGTGCGAAGGACGGGGAAAAGCAGTGGAGCGAGGCGGCCAGCGAAAAACTGGGGGCAGTTACCAACCCTTACTTCAGGGGCTTCGATACGAACTTTCCCGATTGCGACCGTCTGAAATGGTTTCTTCAAGATCTTGAGGAAGCGGAGAAGACGGGCGTGTTTCCCGCGTTGACCGTGATGCGATTGGGCAACGATCATACGTCGGGATTCCGGGCAGGTGCATATACGCCTTCCGCTCAATTTGCCGACAACGATCTTGCATTAGGCCGGTTGGTGGAGGCAGTTTCCAAATCGCGATTCTGGAAGGAAACGGCGATTTTTGTTCTGGAAGACGATGCGCAAGCGGGGCCCGATCATGTGGACTCACACCGGAGCATCGCATTTGTCATCTCGCCCTACACGAGACGGGGGATGGTGGATTCCACGATGTACAACACGACTTCGATGCTTCGAACGATGGGGCTGATTTTGGGCACCAGACCCTTGACCCACTTTGATGCGGCGGCTACTCCGATGTGGAGGGCATTCCAGAATGAGGCTAATCTGAGACCTTATGTGCTTGAGCCCGCGCGCGTGTCTCTTACGGAAAGGAATCCTGCGACACACAAACTGGCAGCCCGGTCGGCGAGGCTGGATTTTTCGGAGGCCGATCTCATTGAAGATGTCGAAATGAACGATATTCTTTACCTGGGAATCCAGGGGAGGAAAGCCCCTGCTCCGCTACGCAGCTGGTTTGTTCAATAGGATGTAGATTCTTCTGATTCACGCTCAGTGATGGCGGCGGCTGAAGTCGCGTGGCTGCTGCGGCGCAAGAAGCGTGAGTCTGGCGGCGTATTTCCTGATGTGAGGGCATGGGCAATCCGCCGCAGGACACACTTTGGGCTTCGGTTGTTTTTTGATCTAGCAGAATGTCAAAGAACTGGCCCGGCGTTGTTTTGGACTGTCCCGGGCGGTGGGTTGAGGGTGGATGTTGGACGCTGGTTTAGGCAGCGAAGGCTAAACGGTCTCGGGCGTATTTGGTTTCGTTCCTGAGTTTTTTGTCGCGGATGGAATGGAGGCGGACGAGGATAGATGGAAGAGAGAGGCGAGGCGGAGTTCGCGGGATTCCTGCCTGGCGAAAGAGGGTTTCTGGAATTCGAGGTATTCGAAGGCGCAGAAGGTCACTTGTGCACCGGTGTTTTGTACTGGCAGGGCTGCTGGTTTGGCCAAGACGGTATCGATGGATTTGGGGACGATTTGGGTCGCGGTAGGGACAGTCATCGCTGACGGCCCCCCGCGCAGATCCGTACGGGCG
>CAZZGS010000489.1:461-4124 GCA_964653845.1 uncultured Bryobacter sp. | reverse complement strand
TCCGATAGGGTCTAATTTCAACTAAGGATTCTGTCTCATTGATGTTGGCACGGAGCGCCGCGCCGCCGCCCTCGTCGCAAACAAATTGGAGGAGAAGAAAGCCAAGGAAGAGAATCGACTTAAAGCATGGGAGGACCAGCGCAAAAATAAGCCCATTGTTTCGTTCGATGTAATGGTTGCCGGGTGCTCATTCAGGCCGAACGCGAACAATGAACACGCCAAAGCTGGTATGGATATTGTTCTGACCAGTGAACCCTCCAATAGTCATGATTCGAACGCTGTCATGGTCTTGACCAACACTGGCCATCATCTGGGATACATCCCAAGAAGTGAGGCTGCTGAAGTAGCTCCTCTCTTGGACCAGAAGCACCGCTACACGGCAACGGTAAAGAAAATTCTTTCAGGTAGAACATGCAATATCCCGGTGGTGCTTGTTGATATCTACTCCGAAGATTCGACACTGGAAGGCTTGAGAATATCGGGGATTGGAATTGCAGACTCTGAAAAATCGGGAACGACTTCAGGAACGCCGGCAGCCTCAGGCTGCGGATGTGGAGGCTGTGCGTCCGTTCTACTGGGACTTGCAGCACTATTCACTGTTCTCGTTCTCTTGCGAACATAGCTTTCGATTCATTGACAGCCGAAACTATCGGCAGCGCAAGGCTTGGCAGCTATATTGAGCTGGTTTTGAAGAAGCAGGGAGGCGTTCTTGTGTGACTCCAAGGTGCCAAATCACAAAACTATGGATTAACGATTGTTGAGCTTGAATTATGGTCGGTCTCGGTGTATCTGACCACCATCTGCTTGCCTAGACTGCAAGAACCAAAGTCGCTAACTCACCCCGAAACGACGCTGAATTCGGCCCACACTTTACGCCCAACTGCCGCCAGCGCACGCTCGACATCTTCCATCCTCGCCCTTTGTTTGATGCTCACTAATCGGTCCACCTGTGGCGGATGCAGCTTCAACAATTTCCCTAACTTATACTTGGTCATTCGCTCTGCCTTCATGGCGCGCACCAGTTCCAATTTTGCCGCCACAAGCATTCGCGGATGCACTGGATACTTGGATCGATACTTCACTTCGGGAAATTCGATTCCTGCTTCTTCGTAGATCTCTAATGCCGTCTCTAGAGCGTCGCGGGCATGCGTTAGCGCTTCACCTAACGTCTCACCGTACGTGATCGCCTCAGGCACGTCTGGGAAAGTCACATTTACCCTTCCATCGGGTTCAGAAACCAATTTTGCGTAGTACATGTTTCCTCACTTCAATCCCAATTGCTTTTTAATCGAGTTGACAGTTCCAACCGGCACTTCTTTCTTGCCGTGATAGGGAAAAGTAGCGGATTTTCCAGCCAGCGTCACCCGAAAGTGGCTCCCTTTGCCGGGCTTGAAACTGCAACCTTGCGCTTGCAGCCACCTCTTCAACTCGCTAGCTGTCACGACATCAATATACATCAAAAATGTTAGGCATTAACGCCACTCGATTCTCCGCTTCCCCTCATCCCCAAAAATCTTTTACACTATGAAATTCACCTATGCCCAAGCTCACTCTCTTTAACGACGGTTCCGTCCACGAATTCGAAGTCGGCAGCGTCCCTTACGGCGGCCACGGCAAGCCCGGTTCTATTCTCGATCTCGCGATGCACTTCAATCTCCCCCTCAATCACGATTGCGGCGGCAACTGCAGTTGCACCACCTGCCACGTCATCATTAAAGACGGCGCAGCAAACTTGAGCACACCCAACCAGGACGAACTCGATTTCATCGGCATGGCCGAAGGCGTAACTGACGATTCCCGCCTCGGCTGCCAGACCATCGTCCTCGGCGACGTCACCATCCAAATTCCGTAAAATAATCCATCTGCAACGGCGAGTCATCCATCTGACTTCCCGTATGCGTCTCTTTCTTGCTTTCTTCACGCTCGCTTTCGCTCTGATGGCCGAAGGCACTCCTGACGGCGAATGGTCCTGGAAGATGTCCAGCCCCTTCGGCGAACTCAACGCCAGAGCAGTCATGAAGTCCGAAGGCGGCAAGCTAACGGGAACCTTCTGGATGAGCGAAACCCGCAAACTCGAAATCGAAAACGGCACCGTTGACGGCGACAAGATTAAGTTCACCCTCAAGCGCGATCGCCCCTCCGGCGGCAGCATGACCTATGAAATGTCCGGCACGGTCAAGGGCGATGAGATAGAAGGCAGCGCCAACGCAGTCGAGATGAGCGCCACCAACAAGTGGAGCGCCACCCGCAAAAAGAACTAGTGAGCCTCTCGAACCCCGCTTAGCGCGTGTTAAGCGGAGAACTTCGAATGAAAAGTATTGTTTTGCTCCTGGCTTTGATTTCTGCCGGCTCTTGTGTTGCATCGATTTGGCAAGTCCAGGCAACTAGAGCCCGTCCGTCGGCAGACGCTCTGATCATCGCTAACCGCATTACTAAAAAGTCCTCAGACAAGTACCGCGCCGAGCTCCTCCTCCAATACTCCTTCGCAGGCCGCTCCTTCCGGGAATGGCAAATCGAAGGTAAATCCAGCCTCAAGCGCTCACACATTGAAGCTCTACTAGGAGAACGCGCCCCCGGATCCCACATCCAGATCTTCGCAGACCCCGAAAACCCCAAACAACGCACCACCACTCCCACCGGATGGCAAGCCTACCTCGGCGCAATTCTCTGCGGAATCCTCTCCCTCGCCGCTGCAATTGCTGCTCAAGTGGTTTATCTTAACTAACATGACCCGCCGCACTTTGTTGGCTGCAGCCATGGCGCCTGCAACCGACATCCCCATCATTGATACCCACATCCACCTCTTTGATCCCACCCGTCCCAAAGGCATTCCCTGGCCTCCCAAAGAAGACAAGGTACGCTACAAAACGGCCCTCCCCCCGCGCTACATCGACCTCACCTCCAAGCTTGGCGTCGTCGGTGCCATCGAGCTGGAATGCAGCCCGTTGCTCGAAGACAACCAGTGGGTCCTCGACGTCTGCGCCCCCGCACCCATCATGGTCGGCATGGTCGGCAACATCCCGCCCGGCGACAAGAACTTCCGCACTGAACTCGACAAACTCCGAAAGAACCCCCTCTATCTCGGCATCCGCTACGGCAACATCTGGGGCTACGATATCGGCAACGAACTTGGCAAGCCAGAATTTATCTCGGGGCTCAAAGAGCTTGCCAAAAATGGCATGATCATGGATTCGGCCAACCCCGACAAGAAACTCCTCGAAGACCTCCGCCGCGCCTCAGACCTCGTCCCCGACCTGCGCATCATGATCGACCACCTGCCCGGTATGGAAGAAATCAATAAAGCCGACGCCGTCCTCCGCGACCTCTCCGCCCGCAAACAAATCTACGTCAAGGTATCGTCCGTACTCAAGATCAAGAACGATTCAAAGCTCACCAACGCCGTCTTCTACAAGCCCGTCCTCGACGAAATGTGGCAACGCTTCGGTGAAGATCGCGTCGTCTTCGGAAGCGACTGGCCCAACAGCGACGGCTTCGGAACCTACGAGCAAGTCCTCACCGTAGTGAAAGACTACGTCTCAACAAAACCCCGCGGCGTCGCCGAAAAATACTTCTACAAGAACTCGCTCGCTGCATACCGCTGGAAGCCCCGCACTGCCGCTCAGAAGAAGCTCGTCTAATGCGTCTACTCCTCGTCCTCATCGC
>CAZZGS010000489.1:0-451 GCA_964653845.1 uncultured Bryobacter sp. | reverse complement strand
CCTCGCGCAAGACTACCGCACCTGGAACGATTACGGCGGTGGCCCAGACTCCTCGCAATACACCTCGCTCACCCAGATCAACAAGAGCAATGTAGCGAAGCTCCAAGTCGCCTGGACCTTTAAGATCGGCGAAAACAAACGCTATAACTTCAACCCCGTCGTTGTCGACAACCTCATGTACGTCATGGGTGCCGGCAACTCTATCGTCGCCATTGAAGCCTCCTCCGGCAAACAGGTCTGGCAATGGACTCCCCCCGCTGGCACCACCGCCATCACCAACCGTGGCATCAACTACTGGGAAAGCAAAGACCGCAAAGACCGGCGTCTTCTGCTGGCCAGCAACCACATCCTGCGCGCGATCGACGCCCTCACCGGCAAGACCATTGAATCCTTTCAAGTCGACTTGCGCGAAGGCCTCGACCGCGACCCCAAGCTCCTCACCGTCCTCCAG
>CAZZGS010000488.1:0-4125 GCA_964653845.1 uncultured Bryobacter sp. | reverse complement strand
AAGGTGGGCAATCGATTCGAAGCCCGCCAGATCAAACCACTTAAGCGCAGCGAGAACGTGATGATTGTATCCAGTGGCGTGAAGGTAGGAGACGTGATCGCGATGGCGAACCCTGAGGCCAAGCCCGGAGACAAGAAGAAGACTGAGAAGAGTGGCGGCGCGGCGGGCTCACTGCCTGGCGGCAAGGGAGGCATGTAGTCGCGATGAAGGGTTTATTTCAGGGGCTATTACCCGAACTCATAATGGGCCTGAACAGCCTGATGGTGCACAAGTTGCGCAGCTTGCTTACCATGCTCGGGATGATCTTTGGTGTGGGCGCAGTGGTTGCGATGTTATCGATCACGGCTGGTGCGCAAAAAGAGATGATGAGCTATATCGACTTGCTGGGTGTGAATAACATCATCGTCGAGGCCAAGGAATCGGTAGACCGGAATGAGTTGCAGGCGCGGCGGCTTATATCTCCGGGCCTGACTTTCCGTGATTATCGCGCGATCAAAGAGAACGTACAAGGTATTGAGGCCTCAACCCCCCGGAAACGTTTCAAGCCTTTGAAAATTTTGCCGAAGACTACAGCTGAAGCTCCGCTGCTGATTGGTGTGGAACCGAGCTACCTCGTGATCAACAGTTTGAAAGTGATTGAAGGGCGATTCTTTAACGACAAGGACAATGACACTTCGGCACCAGTGTGTGTGCTGGGTGAGGCGGCCAAGGTGAACCTGCTGGGCTATGAGCCGGCGGTGGGCAAGTATGTGAAGGTGAACGATACCTGGCTGCAGGTGATTGGTGTGTTGTCTCAACAGGCTACGGCCGATGCAGAGATGGACGGGGCTGAGGCGTCCAACCGCAATAACCTGATCATTTCGCCGCTCAATACGGTGATGCGCCGCTTTGAAGACAACAACAGCTATCTTAAAGACGAAATCGACGGTATCTATATGCGGGTGGCTCCTGGCACCGATTCTATTGAGACGGCTGCGATTGTGCGGGCGATTCTGGATTCGACGCATAAGGATGCGGGCGATTACAACACGATCGTGCCGGCGGGATTGCTCGAACAGCGTCGCCGCACTTCATTTATCTTCAGCGTGGTGATGCTTTGCATCGCCGGCATTTCGCTGCTGGTGGGCGGTATCGGGATCATGAACATCATGCTCGCGACAGTCCTTGAGCGTACCAAAGAAATCGGTATCCGGCGCGCGATTGGTGCTCGTCAGGTGGACATCATTCGTCAGTTTCTGATGGAAGCGCTTTTGATTTCAATGCTGGGCGGGATGATCGGGATTGCTTTTGGATTTACACTGTCCAAGGTGATCGCAACGGCGGCCGGCTGGTCGACTGTTGTTACGACTTCATCGATTGTTGTGGCCTTTGGGGTGTCTGTGGGCATCGGGCTTGTGTTTGGAATTTATCCGGCCATGCAGGCCGCAAAACTGGATCCTATTGAGGCGATTCGCTACGAATAATATGCTGCGTACTTTTAGTATTTTCCTTCTGCTCGGCATCTCGATGTCCGCGCAAACTGTTAATCCAATCACTGCTCCGAATCTGTATAAAGATTCTGATCTGGTGAACTATCCGAAGTTTGGAACCAAAGATTATGTCCGTACGATCTTTCGACGCGAGACTCCGAAGTTTGAGATGCAGGGGCCTGTCAAGCTGCAGGATTATGTCTCGGGCTCGACTCTCGATCTGTCGCTCAAGGCTTATCTCGAGCTGGTGTTGAACAACAGCACCGATATCCAGATCCAGCGGATGGTGCTTGAGATTCCGAAGAATGCGATTACGAGGTCGTTCTCGATTTTTGATCCGCAGTTTGTGGGGCGCTTCAACGCGACTCGCACGAAGACCGTGACTACCGATGCGCTGGCTGGTGCGTCTACGCTTTCATCACTTTCGCAGCCGCTGACGCTGAACTGGCAGCAGACTGCGCCGACTGGCACGCAATACACGATCAACTACAGCGCTTCGAAAAATAGCACGAACAATTCATTCGCTACTCTCAATCCGGCATATGGTTCGAACCTGAATTTGAGTTTTAATCAACCACTTCTGCGCGGCCGGGACTTGCAGGTGGTGCGGGCTCCGATCTTGTTGGCCAAGTCTCGCCTGCGTGGCAGCGAGTACGCGTTTCAGGATCAGATCCAGCAGTTGCTGACCAATGCCGAGAATGCTTACTGGGATGTGATTGGAGCGCGCGAGAATCTGAAGGTGCAAGAGCAGGCATTGGCCCTCGCCGATACGAGCTTGAAGCGTGCACAGCGTGAACTTGAACTGGGTGCATTGCCGGCGCTGGAAATCTATCAGCCACAGGCTGTGTATGCACGGGCCGAGATTCTTGTGACGCAGGCCCGGTATCGTCTGGCACAGACCGAAGATGCATTGCGGCGGCAGATGGGGATCGATCTTGATCCCGAGCTTCGCAAGCTGCCGATTACGCTCAGTGAATCCGTATTGCCGCCTACTGACAACAAGCCTTTCGACAAAGAGACGCTCGTGGCGGATGCGATTCGAGTTCGTCCTGATTTGCTGAACCAGCGCCAGCAGTTGGACATTGACGATATTAACTTGCGGGTCACCTCCGACAGTATGCGACCGGACTTCTCGCTCTTTGGCAACTACTCAATGCAGGGACGTGGCGGCCCGTTGGTTCGCCGTCAGACTTTCTTCAATCCCGACGGCACATCTTCGCCCGTGACTTCGGTTTTCCCTGGTGGCTTTCCAGACGCTTTCGACCAGATGTTTGGCTTTGGCTTTCCGATTATTGGCGGAGGCATACAGTTGCGCCTGCCGATCAAGGATCGCAACTCGTCGGCGAATTTCGCCGATGCGGTTGTGACCAAGCGCCTCGATCAATTGCGCATTCGTGCCCTTGAGCAGAACGTTCGGCTTGATGTGCTCAATGCCATCAATCAGGTTGAGAATAGCCGGGCTAGTGTGGATCTGGCCAAGATTGCCGCCGACCTTGCGCAAAAGCGCGTTGAGGCTGACCAGAAGCGTTATGAACTGGGCACTATCACGCTGTTCTTCCTGCTCGATTCGCAAAATGCTTTGACGCAGGCGCAGAGCGATCTGGTGACGCAGAGCGTTCAGTATCGCCGCAATCTGCTCAATCTCTATCGTCGTACCGGCACGCTACTGACCGAGCGTGGTATTAGTACGAACTGAGTGGGAAAAATCAAAGTACTCTCCGATGCCGTCGCAAATCAGATTGCGGCCGGAGAGGTTGTCGAGCGACCGGCGTCTGTTGTCAAAGAGCTTCTTGAGAATTCTCTGGATGCAGGGTCGACCGATATTCGCGTGGAAGTGGATGCTGGCGGGCGCAGGCTGATTCGCATTACCGATAACGGATGCGGGATGATGCGGGATGATGCGCTGCTTGCCTTTGAACGTCATGCGACATCGAAGCTGCAAACGGTGCATGACCTTGATCAGATTGCGACGCTGGGGTTTCGCGGGGAAGCGCTTCCATCGATCGCTTCTGTTTCGCGGCTGACGCTGGAGACGCATGCCCGTGAAGAATCTACGGGGACTCGCGTTTCGATCAATGGCGGCAAGATGGTGATGTGTGAAGAGGCCGGGCTTGCTGCGGGCACCGTGATCACGATTCGGGATCTCTTCTATAACGTGCCGGCGCGGAAGAAGTTTTTACGCAGCGAGCAGACCGAGCTTGCGCATATCGCTTCGCTGGTGACGCACTACAGTCTGGCGCATCCCGACAAAGCGTTTGAGCTGCATCATGGGCCGACGGAGCTGTTGCGGGTGACGCCGGTTGGTACGCCGCAGGAGCGGGTGTTTCAGGTTTTTGGCAGCCGGATTCTTGAGGATCTTGTGGAGTTTGGGCCTGAGGTGAAGACGCTGTCGACGGCTGAAGGAGAGCAGAAGCGCTTTGAGCTGTCGGGCTTTGTGTCGAAGCCTCACGTGCAGAAGCTGAACCGGAATTCGATTTATCTCTTTGTGAATGGGCGATTGATTCGCGACAAGCTCTTGCTGCACGCGCTGACGAGTGCTTATCACAACCTGATTCCGCCGGCTTCTTATCCGTTTGCGCTGCTATTTCTCGATTGCGACTTTGGCGAGGTGGATGTGAATGTGCATCCTTCAAAAACTGAGGTGCGCTTCAGGCAT
>CAZZGS010000487.1:0-4126 GCA_964653845.1 uncultured Bryobacter sp. | reverse complement strand
CGCAGAGACCTCCCCGCTCAACGGATAAGAATTTGCTTTTAGGCTTTTCGGAAGAACGGATACGGATAAGAATTTGCTTTTAGGCTTTTCGGAAGATGGGTCAAATCTGGCCCAACTGTTTGAGGGAAGAGAACCTGGGGTTCCCTATGATGATGTGATCGAGGACCTCGATCTTGAGCAGGAGTCCTGCCTGCAGGAGGTCCCGGGTGACCCGGAGGTCGGCGAAGGATGGGGTCGGATCGAACGTTATGCCGTTAGCGGCATAAGGGGTGTTATGCCGCACTCCGTTTTATGCCGCATGCACCACTGATTCATGGCCAAAACGGTCGGTTTGAGTGTGCTCAATGCGGCATAAAAATTGACACGCTTCGGAAGGTGAAGTGGGCATTCTGGGGTGATGAAACCAAAATTCATTCCCCCTCAGTTCAAGGGCGACCCTTCCGGGCCGCTCTTTTCGTATATGGAACACTACCTGACCGTGATCAACGGGCAGGGCTATGCGCCGTCCTCAGTGGACGAACAGCTTCTTCTGCTCGATGACTTTGGTCGATGGTTTGTCCGTGCGGGTCGCGAAGTGCGAGACTTGACTGAAGCGGTTGCCGAAGAGTTTCTGCGTTACGAGAGAACCAATCGGCGGTCGCGTTTGTGCGCACCGGCGGCCTTGCGACGGTTGCTGGCGATGCTGCGGGAGATTGGGGTCGTGCCTGCCGCCGAGGTCCTCCGGCTGAGTCCGTCCCAAGAGCTGACGTTTACCTTCGAGCGTTTTCTATTGGAAGAACGGCATCTTTCAAGAGCCTCGGTCTATGCGTTGCGGGTAACTGTCAGCCGCTTTCTGGCCGAGAAGTTCGGTAACGGCCCTTTGAATCTGCCTGGGCTGGAGGCACCGGATGTGACCGGATTCGTTCAGCGACACGCGCGTCGTCATGGCTCATCGCACGCAAGAAAACTGGTAGTGGCGATGCGGTCGTTCCTGCGTTACCTGCACTACAAGGGGTTGGTCAGCCGTGATCTGTCGTGGACGGTTCCGAAAGTGGCTCGTTGGTCCCTTTCGACCCTGCCCAAACATCTTCCAGCCGCGCAGGTACGCCGCCTATTGAGCGGCTGCAAGCGCGACACGCCTCGGGGACGTCGCGACTACGCCATTCTGCTCTTGCTCGCACGACTCGGATTGCGGGCAGGCGAAGTAGTTGGTCTCAATCTAGAAGACGTGGATTGGGATCATGGACGGATTACGGTGTGTGGGAAAGGGAGACGGGACCAATTGCCGCTGCCAGCTGACGTCGCCCGGGCAATCGCAGAGTATCTGCGTCGGGACCGGCCGAGGTGTGCATCGCGTCGCGTGTTCATCAGGGCTCATGCGCCCCAGAGCGGCTTTGTTCGTGCCACCGCCATTGCAAAAATCGTTAAATGCGCCTTGGCGAAGGCCGGCGTAGAGTCGGCCCGCAAAGGGGCGCATCTACTGCGTCACAGCCTGGCCACAGACATGCTGCGGAAGGGAGCGTCACTCGATGAAATCGGTGAAGTGCTTCGCCACAAGAGCCCCGACACCACAGCGATCTATGCCAAGGTTGATCTCAAATCGCTGAAAACATTGGCCATGCGCTGGCCGGGAGGTGCCCGATGAAGCGGCTCAATGAGGCTGTCGAAGCCTACCTTTTGCTCCGTCGTAGTCTTGGGTTCAAACTTCGCGAATACGGCGAATGCCTGAACGAGTTCGTCCTTTTTTTGAAAAAGAACCGATCGCCGCACATCACCAGCAAACTGGCGGTGGAGTATGCGACGCAACGTCAGGACGAGAAGCCTGTCTCGTGGGCGCGTCGGCTGGGCATTATCCGTGGTTTTGCGCGTTTTCGTCTAGGCGCCGATCCAAAAACCGAGATCCCACCGGTCGGGCTGTTGAGGTTTCGATCCCAGCGGGCGAGGCCATATCTTTACTCCGAGGATGAGATCCGTCTATTGCTCGAAGCTGCGCTAAAAATCGAGTCACCGCATGAACTACAGCCCCGTACCTACTATTGCTTGTTTGGCCTGCTGGCGGTGAGCGGTTTGCGGGTAGGTGAGGCGATCAATCTCCAACCCCAGGATGTGGATTGGTCGGAGGGGGTCCTCACGATCCGGGGCGCTAAATTTGGAAAATCGCGGCTCGTTCCGTTGCACCCGTCCACACGCACGGTGCTGTTCGACTACGCCAAACGCCGCGACGAGATCTTCACCCGTCGGCCCGCACCCTACTTCTTTGTCACCAGCCGCGGCACGAAGCTAGAGAAACCGAATCTGAGTCGGATTTTTCGCGAGCTGTCCCGGCAAATCGGCATCCGCAAACCGGGCGTGCGGCAGGGACCACGATTGCACGATTTTCGCCATCGCTTCGCGATCCAGACACTTCTTCGCTGGTATCAGAGTGATGAGCAGGTGACCCGCCGCATGCCGGTGTTGTCGACGTATCTTGGGCACGTGAACGTGAGCGGGACGTATTGGTATCTGAGCAGCACGCCGGAGTTGATGGCGGCCGCCAAGAAACGTCTCGAAACCCGGTGGAGAGGAGTCATCAGATGAAAGCAACCCCCGACTTCTCTCCACTGTGCCAGGCGTTCTTCTCAAAACGACTAATCGCGCAACGCAAGGTCAGCCCACACACAATCTCCGCCTACGCCCAGACTTTTCGTTTGCTGACGACGTTTGCTCAAAAGCAGCTGGGCACCCCTCCTTCAAATCTATCGTTGGCACAGCTTGATGCACCGTTCATCGGGAAGTTTTTGGACCACTTGGAATCGAGCCGATCCAATGGCGCGCGCAGTCGCAATGCACGGCTCGCATCTCTCCGTTCTTTTTACCACTACGCTGCATTGGAGGCTCCGCAGCACGCGGGATCGATCCAGCGGGTGCTGGCGATCCCGTATAAGCGGGTCACGCGGCGGCTGGTGAGCTATCTCACTCGACCGGAAGTCGAAGCCGTGCTTGGCAGCGTGGATAAATCCACCTGGGTGGGGCGGCGTAACTACGCCATGCTGCTGGTCGCTGTGCAAACGGGTCTGAGGCTTTCCGAGCTCACCGGGTTGCGTCAGAAAGATATAGCGCTCAGTGCGGGTGCATACGTCCGCTGCGAAGGCAAAGGACGAAAAGAGCGATGCACGCCGCTGACGAAGTCAGCAGTGGCTGTTCTGAAAACCTGGATCAATGAACAGGGCGGCAACGAGTCGCGCTTCCTCTTTCCGAATCCCAATGGCGGACAACTCAGCTCCGACGCCGTGCAGCACGCGGTCGCCAAACACGTCGCGGCGGCTCAACGCAAATGTCCCTCGATTGCGAAAAAACGAGTGACGCCGCACGTCCTGCGCCACACCGCAGCGATGGAGTTGCTCCAAGCAGGTGTTGAGCGGGCGCTAATCGCCATCTGGCTTGGTCACGAGGTCCTCGACTCGACACAGGTCTACTTGGACGCAGACCTCCAGTTAAAAGAGGCCATCCTCACCAAAATGAGCCCCTTGCGCAGCAAGCCGGGGGGATACCGGCCCGATGATCAACTGCTCACCTACCTCAAAGGGTTGTGACAACGTCACCGTTTTATGCCGCATCGGGGTACGGTTCGTCCCATCAAAACCGGGCAGATCACAAGCCATGCGGCATAAAACGGAGTGCGGCATAACGAACGTTATGCCGTTAGCGGCATAACGGGAGACCCCAGTCCTTCCACGGCGGATCTCCGCACCACCCGCGACCTCATCCGGGCCGGACAACTTCTGAGGATCGAAGTCCTCGACCACGTCATCATCGGCCAGTCTGCTCCCGAGCGGGCTCGTCACTACTGTTCGCTCAAGGAGCTTGGGGTATTTTACGCGTAAGGCGAATGGATCGCCCATAGTCATCGCTGCCGATTTCCGGCAGCGATGGTTTCGCCAAACGAGCCTGGAACTCGTGTCCATCGTTCAGTCCACGCGATGGCAGTTGTAGGCTTTCAGCATTGGTGAACCGGATTCTAATCAACCGGTTACCTGATCCAATTACCGCTCAGAAGTTGCGCGCAAGAAACGCACCGAACCCGGAATCGTTGGCAGCCATTCGATGCGGAATGGGGATCGGTTGGTGGAAAGGGCTGACCAACTGATCAAGTCAAAGGATTGTTCAA
>CAZZGS010000486.1:0-4128 GCA_964653845.1 uncultured Bryobacter sp. | reverse complement strand
TTCACGTACGATCTGACGGAGGATCACTTGATGATCTTCGGCGATAGCGGGGAGTTGAAGCTGGACTTCACGTGCGCCGGCTTCTTCCAGAAGAGTAAAGCCCTGAGACCAATCCTCGCGGGTCTCGCCCTTGCGGGTGGCCTCGGCGGTGGCGGCGATCAGCTTTTCGTAGATCGCGCCGACGTCTTCGGGGAGCTTGAGGTTTTCGTTCTTCGGTTCTTCGCGGATATCGAGATGGGGGCGGCCACGTTCTTCAACGCCAACGTAGAAGATGGCCTTGCCTTGTTCGCAGCAAATAGCTTCGACATTGGCTCGGAGGATGCCCTTGAGCCCGACTAGCAATTCTTCGAGGTCACCCTTGGAGGGGGGCAAGGGGTCACCTTCGGCGATCTTGAGTTCCTTACGCAGCTTCTCGGGCGTAAAAGCCTTGTTGCCGTAGGTTTCGATAATCGCGATGGTAGGGACCGATTGAGCAGCCGCGTGGAGGCACACCAGTGCCGCCGCTAGAAAATACTTCACTAACCCAGTGTGACGCGATTAGAGAGCGAGCGTTACAAGGAACATCAGCGCAGCGGCTGCGGGCAGCAGGAGCAGTGCCTTCTTGAGGCCGGTTGCTTCGCCACCAGCGACGCCGCCGATGATCGGAGAGCTGGCCACAAGACCCAGCCAGCCGCATGTGACAGCCGCGCCAATCGCGGTCGCTGTGCCGGTGGGGAACTTAGCGGCTACGAGGCTGATTGCGGTCGGGAAGACAGGTGCCATTGCAACGCCAGCCAGAAAGACCATCGCCCAGGCGAGGTTTGCGTCTTTGAATTGGAGCATCAGATAAGTGGTAACGGCAATCATGATCGAGGAGACCATCAGGAGGGTGTTGGTAGGGATAGGCGGGATTACCGCAACTACTAGACGTCCGGCGAGGAGGCCGAGGGCGAAACCGAAGGAGAGAATGTTGAGTGCCTTCTTTTCGGGGATGCCTTGTGCGATCAGGTGCTTGACAAGCCAGTTCCAGACGCCTACTTCAGCAGCAACGTACAGGAAGAGCAGCATCGCGGGGAGGAAGAGGCTGGGGTTGGAGAGCAACGAGGGTACGTCGGAGAACTGAAACTGCACGACGCCGGTGGGCACGGGCATGTCGGTAGCTGAGTGCAGGGCAAGAGTGGCGACGGTGAGGGCGGCAGTGAGGTTGCAGAGGCGGAAGGAATTGCCTCCCAACAGGTTCGCTGCGATGAACGGCGTCGCAATGCCGCCGAGGCCAAAGAAGGTGTTGAAGCCATTGAAGAGCGCGGTGGGGTTGTCGGTCTTAACGTCGTTGACCAGGGCGTTGGCACCGGCCACGATGATGCCGCCACCGACACCGAGGATCAGCATGTAGAGGCGGATGCTACCGAAGCCTTTAGCGCGAGGCAGGAGGAAGAGGGCGAGGGCGATCAGGCCGAGGCCGAGCACCATACCGACCTTTTTGCCTTGTAAGTCAATCAGTGGCCCCTGCAGGAGGGAGCCGATTACCAGGCCGATGGCCTGCGTCATGGCGATAGTGCCATTTTGAGCCGGCGTAAGGCTGAATCTCTTGGACAAATCGGGCAGAATACTGCCCAGCATCGCGGCGATCATTCCGTAGACGAAGATGGCCATGACCGCGGCCACAATTAGCATGTTGAAATCCATAAACCAAGCCAGCCTATCACAGACTCTAAAGAATAAGGATGCTCATCGACAACTTGATGCCTGTCTATGACCAGATCACCCGGCAGGAACGGGTAATTGCCGCACCTCAGCATCAGGTTTGGCAGGCAGCCCGGTCGATGACAATTAGGAAACTGCTGCGTGTGAGGGTGCTGCTATGGATCCGGGAGATCTTTTCGCGCCTGAACGGGCAGCCGCTGGAGACCTTTCCGGTGATTGCCGAGAAGGAAGGCACCGAGGTGGTAATGGCGATCTGTGGCAAGTTCTGGGCCATCAGCGGCAACATCGTCGATGTTCCGGTGGAGGTGATTACTCTCTATCAGGCCAAAGGCTATGCCAAGGCGTATTGGAACTTTCACCTGGAATCGATTGGATTGGGGCAGACGCGAATTGTGACTGAGACGCGCGTGCAGGTTTTTGGCAAACGTGAGCTGAAGCTTTTCAATTTGTATTGGGCTGTGGTGAGCCCCGCTGCGAGGTGGATCCGCAGAGAGATCCTGAAGGCGATTGAGCGGGAGTCGCTGAAGCGCTAATCCTGGCTCAGGTACAATTCTTGCGCTATCTTTTAGTACAGAGGCGGAGGGGTAAAATCAGCCATCACTTAGGACTCCTGCAATGAAACAGCTTCCACTTCAGACAAGCATCGGAGAAGGCAAAGACCGGCAGGTGGATCTGCTGTTTGAAGGTTCACGTCGCAAGCTCATTCAAATCACGCTGCGCAATGGAGCCATTCTTGCGAAGCACTCTGCGCCAGTACCCATCACGATCCAATGCATCGTTGGAGAAGGCACACTCTTTGTTGGCGAAGCGCGTGAGACGGTATCGTTGGTTCCCGGTGCTTTAGTCACCATCGAGCCGACGGTCGTCCATGAGATCAAAGCAAATCCTGCGGTGTCGATCCTGCTGACACAATTCATTGGTGATTAGCCAAAAAGGTAGCCTGGGGCAGAGACTGTTTGTCGCAGATCAGTTAGAGGGCGGGGATAAAGGCACCCTTGGGGCTGGGCTTTTGGGGACGAGAGGCGACTCCAGGCGGGATCCAGATGCAGGTTTGGGCTTTAACGGGCTGACAGGCCTGATCCGGATTCGCGCGGACGGCTATAGTCAAGGCTTCCATTGCGGTTGGGTTTGGGGCGGATAGCAGGGCAGTGTTGTAGTTGAGGTCGCTCGCGCGGGTGAGGAAGAGCAGGCGAAGCCTCTGAGTTTTGCCCGGTTTTGGGAAGAGCTTCAGGATTGGCTCGAGCGTGCGTTCTTCTTTGCCTTCCAGGTTGCGCACAGACTCTTGCCAAGCGAGGCCCTTGACCTGAACCGCATAGAAGGTGCGCTCGAAGCCGAATTGGGAATTGAGGTCAACCGAGATCGTGACGTTGAGGCCGTTGGTCGTTTCTGTTTTGACGCTTGGCTGGCCGTAGCGCCAAGGGTCAGTAGCGGAATCTCGACGCATGGGCGTCATTAGGGTGAGACGCCAGCCGGGTTGGAGGTCGAGGAAGGTTCTTACCGGGACCAGTGAACCGGGGGCTGCCGCCGTCATCAGCTTTTGCCGGTGACAGCCCCCGAATGAGACTGCAATCAGGATGAGCCCGAGACTAACCGATTTTGAGTTTGTTGAGCTTGGCATCCCAGAAGACAGCCTTTTTGGCGCGTACGCTCTGCGTGGCCATGTGGCCGGGGATTGCAGCGATCTGGCCGGCGCGGGCCGGGGCAATCGCCTTCTCCTTGCCAAGCACTGCCTGCAAGAAGTTTCTGACGTGGTCGGCGGTGGAGTCGGGCTGGTTGAAGTCTTTCAGGTAGTTCATCGAAACCGCTGGCTTATCTGAGAAGGGCTTGACGTTGCGGATGAACCTGGGCTGCGGGGTGAAGTAGAGGTTCTGACGATCCTTAACTTCGATCGTCCCCTTCTGGCCCATGAACTCTTCGCCGTAACCCCATTGGTCATTGCCAAAGAAGCACGAGTAGTTGAGATGGAACTTGTTTGGGTATTCGTAGAGTGCGCTAAGCGTATCCGGCACTTCGCGATCATCCTTGCCGCCCCACTGGTAGACGCCGCCCGAGGCCATGCAGCTTGTCGGGAGTTCTGTCTTGATCAGGCCACCGACGACAAAGTTTGAGATGTCGGTCTGGTGGACGAGCAGGTCGGTGGAGATGCCGCCCGAGTAATCCCAATAGTTGCGCCACTGGAAGTAGCGCTCCTTCGAGAAGGGGATGTTCTTGTGTTCGGCAGATTCGAGGAAGCGCTTCCAATCGGCAGTTTCAGCCGAGGCATCGCCCGGGATGATGTAGCGCCATGCGGCAGGCACACCCTTGGCCGGATCGACAGTCTGATCGAAGTTGCGATACCAGAAGGCGCGCGTGTAATGCACCTCGCCAATGTAGCCGTCTTCCACCATTTTCTTGGCCTGGATGTAGAGCTTGTTGGAGCGGTTCTGGGTACCGACCTGGACCACG
>CAZZGS010000485.1:1337-4131 GCA_964653845.1 uncultured Bryobacter sp. | reverse complement strand
AGTATTCCATCGCGCCCTGATCTTCAAGAGTCTTCACAACTTGAGCGACGGTCGAACGCTTCTGACCGATAGCGACATAGATGCAAATCATGTCGCCGCCCTTTTGGTTGATGATCGCATCGAGAGCGATGGCGGTCTTACCCGTCTGACGGTCGCCGATGATCAATTCGCGCTGGCCTCGGCCAATCGGAATCATAGCGTCGATGCTCTTGACGCCGGTTTGCATCGGCTGCTTCACAGGCTGACGGTCGATAACGCCAGGAGCGAGACGCTCAATGGCATTAAACGAGTCGGTAGCGATCGGGCCCTTGCCGTCGATCGGCTGGCCGAGGGCGTTCACAACACGGCCAATCATCGCCTTGCCGACAGGCACAGACATGATGCGACCGGTGCGGCGCACTTCGTCGCCTTCCTTGATCCCCTGAAATTCGCCCAGCAACACAACGCCGACCTGGTCTTCTTCAAGGTTCAGTGCAAGGCCGGACACGCCGGCACCGGGGAACTCGACAAGTTCGCCGGCCATCACCTTTTCAAGACCATAGATACGAGCGATACCGTCGCCCACGCTGATGACTGAGCCTGTCTCTTCGACATTGACAGCCTGATCGTAATTCTCGATTTCCTGACGCAGTACACGCGAGATTTCGTCTGCCCGGATTTGAGCCATAGTTCTTATCGTTTCCTAAAAGTTATGCCGTAAGCCGGCTCTTGAGCGCGGTCAGTTTTCCGCGCACCGAGCCATCGTATACCGTCGATCCAATGCGGGCGATTACGCCGCCAAGCAGGGCTGGATCCCAATGAAATTCACACTGCACCTGCTTGCCCGTAACCCGGGAAAGCTCAGCGGAAATACTCGCCTTCTGCTCTTCGCTCAGAGCGGCGGCAGTGGCGACGACCGCACGGGCAATCCCGCGGCGAGCGTCGATAAAAGTCTCAACCTTTTCGCGCAACACAGGCAGCAGCGAAGTGCGCCCGCGATCAATCACGACATACAGTAAATTGCGCACCGTGATGCTTAACCCGCTCTGCTCTGCGAGCTTGGCAATCACGCCACGTTTGCGAATTCGCGATACTGCCGGAGAATTCAAGATGTGATGCAGATCTGGCGCTGATTCCACCATCGAATCAAAGGCACGCAGTTCGCTCACAGCCTGCTCGGGGCTCAGCGGTGGATTGGGCGAAAACAGGATTTCAACGAAGGCGTTAGCGTAGCGTCCGGCAAGTGCTTCAGACATAGTCTAGCGGGCCTCCTGTCGTTTGAGGTCGTCTACAAAAGATGTTACAAGTGCACTCTGCGTTGCAGGGTCGCTCATGGCTGCAAGCCTTGCATGAGCGATCGTAATTGCCTGCTCAACAGTAAGAGCGCGCAATTGCGATTGTGCAGCCTGCGTCAGATTGCCAATCTCGGTCTCACGCATTGAAGACACCTTGGCCAGCAAGATTTGACTCTGCTCGGAAATACGCATGGCTTCGATCTCACGTTCGGCCATTGCTTTCTCGCGTATCGACCGGATCTCACCTTCAAAATTGGTCAGCTTCGAAGTCAGCGCCGATACCTTCTCCTCAGCTGACTTTACGGTTGCCTTGGACTGCGCAATGTCGTTTGAAATTGAAGACGAACGAGCCTTCAAAACCGGCATTAGAAACTTGGCAATCAGGTAAATCAGCGCAACGATAAGGATGCCGAAGTTGATCCACTTGTAAACGATGCTGGGCTCGGCATGGGCCTCAGCTTCTTCGGCTGCACGGGCCAGAAGAGAAAAGAAAGGAATCAGCGCGGCAAGACGAAACATAACTAGTTAATCCTCAATTTGAGAATTTTAGCAACAACAAGATCGGCCAGGCCTTCAGCCTCTCGCGTCATGATATTGCGGGCCTGTTCGGTATTGCGCACCTGTTCGACCTGAGCCAGAATATCAGCCTTGGCGGCCACGATCTGCATATGAGTTTCTTCACGAGCTTTGCTCACGGCATCGGTTTGTTCTGCAAGCAGCTTCTTGCGCCAGACATCCTGCTCCTGATAAATCTCCGTACGCGCTGCACGAAGCTTCAAATCATATTCGGCTACTTTTGTTTCAGCAGACTGGAGAGCGGCGGCAGACTGTTCTCTGGCGCCTTTGGTTTCCGCATAGCGGTCGGCCAGCACCTTTTCGAGGGGCTGGAATAGGGTCGTCTTCAGATACCAGTGAAGGAGTGCGACGACAATGAATGTAGGCAGTGCCTGGATTAGCAGGGCCCCTGCGCTGTGGAGCATCTGTTCCATTATTTTATTGAGCGATTCGAACAGGGAAAGGCTTTTGAAGGGCCTGACCACAACTTATAAGGCTATCAAAAACACTGCCAAACTGCAAGATTTCTTGTTAAACGAGAATTCCTTAATGATTACTGTTGACCAAGGCGAAGCTTGTCACTATGGGGCTCTTTGGGAACCAATGGCAGGTGATTCAGAATCGTCGTAACCTGCGACGGCACCAGATCGTTGAACTTTATTCAGCTCAACTCATCCACTTCCCTGTTCCAAGGCAGCTACGCAGTTACAGTCATCGTCAAAATCTAGGCGAACGCAAGCTTCTTCATGTAGGATTTACGGTAACCGATGCCGAGTGAAAAACCCAATCTCTTATTCCTGATTGCCGACGACCACGCTGGCTGCATCCTTGGCGCGAATGGCAATCAGATGGCCAGCACACCCAAGCTCGACCGGCTTGCCAGCGAAGGCACCCGCTTCGCTGCCAACACTTGCAACTCCCCGGTCTGCACACCATCACGTCAGTCTATCCTCACCGGCCTCTAC
>CAZZGS010000485.1:0-1327 GCA_964653845.1 uncultured Bryobacter sp. | reverse complement strand
CCTCTACCCCCATGCCGCCGGCGTAACCACACTCAAAACGCCCCTCTCCGAAGACAAAACGACTCTGGCCGACCTGCTCAGCGCCGACGGCTACCAGACCGCAACATTCGGCAAAATGCACTTCAACAGTCCAGGCAAAGACGGCATGCATGGCTTCTCGACTGCCTTTACCGAAGACAGGGTCAATCAGGGATGGCAAAAGGCAATTGGACGCCCGCGTCCCCCGTGGCGTCCCTTCCAGGACCCCGCCAAGGTCTGGCTCAACTCAGCCAAAGCCGCAATGCCTTTTCGCGACGAAGAAATGAAGTCCACCTGGCAGCTTGAACAAGCCAAGCAGTGGCTGAACCAGAACCACAAAGACGCCCCCTTCGCCATGTGGTTCAGCATTCAGGAACCACATTCCCCCTTTGACTTCCCCATCGAAGACGCCCAGCGCTTCCCCTCAGAACGCTTTGAAGTACCGAAAGTTGGACCTGAAGATTCCTGGCAGATTCCACTCATTTTTAAGAACTTATCGCCGCAAGAAAAACAGGGTATCATCGCCGCCTATTATTCCAGCGCGGCCTTTCTAGACCGCAACATGGGCCGCATGCTGAATCATCTCGATCAACTCGGCCTTAGGCATAACACGCTGGTTGTCTACATGGCCGACCACGGCTACTCTCTGGGCCAGCACGGGCGATTCGAGAAGCACTGCTTCTACCAGCCCGCCATGCACGTCCCCCTTATGTTCCGTATGCCAGGCAAGATCGCCAGCGGCAAAACCATCAAACGTCCCACCGAATCCGTTGACGTAGCCACCACAATCACACGGTTGCTCGGCCTCAAGAGCCAACTCCCAAACACCCACGGGCGCGACCTCTTCACCGGTGCCCCACGGGAGGACATCTTCAGCGTCTATCTCGAAAACGAAGAAGCCTGCCTGATGTGGGAAAACTGGAAACTGATCTACACTACCGGCCGCCGCAAGCGAACGGACGGCTACGAGACCGGCAATCCAACACCGGGCCGGATCGTCCGTCTCTATGACCGCCGCCACGACCCTGGAGAATTCACCAATGTCGCAAAGAAGTACCCGGCGTTAGTACAAACACTCACTCGCCGGCTCGAAGAGAAATTCAGAGCCACCCACCCCGAGCCCGGTCTCAAGCTCGACGATTATCTAAGGCCCCGCGATGTGTCGTAAAAAGTACACACTTTCGCGAAACCTTTGCCCATGAGCGGGGTTTTCCACAATGTGACTCCAGTGGCCGGTCTCGAGCGCGATGCAGAACTGATGCTACGCGTCCGGGATGGCGACGAGACTTCTTTTGCTCTTCTCCTCGAA
>CAZZGS010000484.1:0-4134 GCA_964653845.1 uncultured Bryobacter sp. | reverse complement strand
GTTATATCCTACTGGAATGAATCGTCGCGATTTTCTCAGAGTGTCTCAGGCTGGTGCGCTGGTTGCTGGCGGCAGTGCAATGGCAGCGCCCGCAAACAAGCGGAAACAGATGATGGATTGGCTGGCTGGAAAGCCAACGCCGAACTACACGCCCGCTGCATTCTTTCTGCATTTTGGCGATCCCTACAAGGCAGGGTCTGCGGCGACCAAGCGCCACCTTGAGTTCTTCCAACAGACGAATATGGATTTTGTAAAGATCCAGTTCGAGCAGACCTATACGCGGCAGGAGTTTCTACAGAAGCCGGCGGATTGGTCGAAGCTTGCACTGCGCAAGCTCGATTTCTATGAGCCGCTGCTACAGACAGTGCGGGAGGTAGTGAAGTCGAGCAAGAAGGATTCCTTGATCCTGATGACGCTCTATTCACCGTTTATGTGCGCCGGACATTGCGCCACTTCGCCCTTGCTCAAGCAGCATCTTGAGGAGAACCCTGAGGCGGTAAAGAAGGGTATGGAGATTCTGACCGAGAGCCAGATGCTCTTTGTGCGGGCTTGCATCAAGGAAGGGATTGACGGGTTCTATATGTCGACGCAGGGGTCTGAGGCAAAGCGCTTCAGCAGCCCGAAGATCTTCTCCGACTATGTGAAGCCCTATGATCTGGTGTCGATGAAAGAGATACAGAAAGCGTGCCAATTCAATATCCTGCATGTTTGCGATTATGTGGCGCCTTACGCCAACTATGATGCTGTTTACGATTACCCTGGGCACGTTATCAACTGCAACGTCAGGCTGACCGAGAAAGAAATGTCGGCACAGGAGATTTCTCGCTTGTTCAAGCGGCCGTTCATGGGCGGCATGGACCGGCACGGGATCATCGCGAAGGGCAGCCCTGCGGAGGTCGAAGCGGAGATCAAACGAGTGGTCAAGAGCTGGCCAAAGCAATTCATACTTGGGGCCGACTGCACTGTAGCGGGTGAAACGGATTGGAAGCGGCTACGCCATGCAATCGACGTTGCCCACAGTGTTGGTGCTTAACGAGCCAGCTCGAGAACTGTTTCAAGCAAGACGTTGGCACCGTTAGCGCAATCCTGCCAGGAACTGAGTTCTTTAGGGGAATGACTGATGCCTCCGATGCTTGGGATGAAGATCATTCCCATTGGCATAAGCTTGGCCATCTGTTGGGCATCGTGACCGGCACCACTGGGAAGGTGGCGTGTCTTGAGCTTGAGCTTCTTTGCCGACGCCTCGATGACGCGCTGGATCTCGGGCGCGGCAACTGCGGATTCATTGTGGCCGTGGCTGGTGATCGAGATCTGGGTTCGCGATGCTGAAGCAATGGCTGCGGCACGGGTTCTGATCTTTTCGCCCAAACGCTCGAGCTTGGCAGAAGAGAGGTCGCGAATTTCGATACTCATCTGGACTTCGCCCGGGATGACATTGACCGCGTTAGGGCTAACCTCAAGGTGGCCGACGGTTCCGACTTGAGCACCCGCTTCGGCCATCACGATCTCGCGAACGGCGAGAGTTAATTGGGCAGCGGCGATCAGGGCATCCTGCCGGTCTTTCATCGGTGTGGTGCCGGCGTGATTGGGTGCGCCTTTGACCACGACATGGTAGTCGTCGATGGAAACAATGCCTTCGACGACACCGATGGAGATGCCTTCGCGCTCGAGGGTGCCTCCCTGTTCGATATGGAGTTCGAGGTAGGCGTGGTAGGTGGCGCGGGCGATCAACGCTGTCTCCAATTTTGCCGGATCGCCACCGATGCGCCGGATTGCCTCAGCTTTCGTCATTCCCCGCGAAACCATCTGTAGCTCGTTCGGCTTGAGCACTCCTGCTGCCGCGCGACTGCCATTCAGACTGGTGCCGGAGAAGGAGGCTTCCTCGCAGGCCCAGGCTACGGCTCTAAGAGGACGACGCGTCGTGATCTTCTGGTCGTTGAGTACCCGAAGGATTTGTACGGCGGCTAGTGAACCAAGACAGCCATCGAAGTTGCCTCCCTGGGGAACAGAGTCGATGTGGGAGCCAAAGAGGAGTGGGGGTAGCGAATTGTCTGTGCCTGGCCGGGAGCCAAAAATGTTGCCGGCGGCATCGATCCGCACTGCCGCACCTGCCTGCTTGAGCAAGTCCATGAAGAATTTGCGACCGGCGATGTCGGTGTCGGAATAGCCGATGCGGCTGACGCCGCTTTCGAAGGTGCCGCTCACAGGACGTCCGATCTGGCTTAGCGCTTCAAGGTCGGCACGAAGAGCGGCGGTCTCGATACGGGGAGAAGCGGCCTGCAATGGCGTAAGTGCAACTGCCCCAAAGGTAACCATAAATCTACGTCGGTTCATGACTTGCAAGATTACCATGTGGATTCGCGTTGATACACTCACCAAGATGAGCCAATCTGAGCCTGCGCAGCTAAGCCGAGGACTGGGGCTGCGCGATGTGACCCTGCTTGGGGTGGCGTGCATTGTCGGGACCCGATGGCTGGCGACGGCGGCTCATGCAGGACCTGGATCTATAACGTTGTTTCTGCTGGCTGGTTTGTTTTTTGTCGGGCCTACGGCTCAGGCAGTGGGAGTGCTCGCGGCACGACGGCCAGGAGCTGGCGGGCAGTATGTGTGGGCAAGAGACGATTTTGGGGATTGGCATGGGTTCCTGGCATTCTGGTTGTATTGGGTTGGGATTGCCAGTTGGGTTCCCAATGCAGCGCTGGCCTATGTCAGCATTGCCGCGTATGCGATTGATCCGGCGTTGGTTGAGAACCGCAGCCTCATCGTCGCCTCTGGAGTAGTCGCGATATGGACCGGTGTGGGCATGAACCTGTTGGGCGTGCGGATCGGACGCTGGAATCAGAACGCTGCCAGTGTAGCGACCTGGTTGATTGCGTTGCTGTTAGTGGTGGCTGCAGCCGCAGTCTACCTGCGTCAGGGATCGGCTACTACGCTGAACCTGATGCCGCCGCTAGGACTGGAGACCCTTAATCTTTGGTCGCAAATTGCTTTTGCGGTATCAGGTATTGAGTTGTTGGGAATGATGGGCGAAGAGATTCGAGATCCTGGCAAAACGATTCGCCGGGCGGGCTGGATGGCTGGGCTTGCGGGAGTGCTGTTCTATAGCGTGGCAACGCTTGCCATCGTGGTGCTGCAAAAACCGGAGGAGACGAGCGTCTTGTTCGGAATCATGCAGGCGGCTCAAGTTGGAGCCAAATCATTGGGCTGGTTCTGGTTACCGATTTTGTTTGCGGTGCTATCGGTGATGAGCATGCTCGGCCAGCTTGGCGGCATCGTTTCCGCAACGTCGCGATTGTCCTTTGCAGCAGCGCGCGATGGATTGCTGCCACCTATGTTTGCGCGCGTTCACCCCAAATGGAGGACTCCCCATGTTTCGATGTTTGCGCTGGCAATTGTAGCAACGGCTTTGCTTCTCGCGATGCAATTGGGAGATACGATGCGGGCAGCCTATCAAGAACTGGTCTCGATGATGGTGTTGGGTAGTTTTCCTCCCTTTCTTTATATCTTTGGGAGTGCGTGGAAGGCCGGGCTACGGTGGGCTCCGATCTCTGGTATCTCAGTGATTCTGATTGCGCTGGCTTTCTCGGTGTTGCCAACGGAAGACATCCGCAATGTGTGGCTATTTGAGGCGAAAATCTTTGGTGGATCTCTGTTTTTGCTTGGGCTGGGCCGGTGGATTTTCCTTAAGGGTCGTGGCTCCACTGGCAGCATGTCATCATTGCTTTAATGGGCATATTTTCATGAGGTGTTCATGTCGCTTTTGAAGTACCTTAATGCATCCCGATTGGCGTTGATTTTTGTCATTTCCTCTTCTATTTGGGCTCAGCAGCCCAGACGACAGGGAGGTTTTGTTCCCGGCCAACAAAGGGCAGCGGAAGACCCGGTTAAGGTGAGCAGAGGCAAGGCAGTTTACGGAATCTCTTGCCGCGGTTGTCATGGTGCCGACTTGCGCGGTGGCGACATGGGCGGGCCAAACCTCTTGCGATCGCAACTCTCTTTAAACGGCCGCGACGGTGAGAAAATTGTCCCCGTAATTCAAGGAAGTCTGCAGAGCGGAGGGATGCCGGCGATCCCGATGAGCCCTGAAGATTCAAAGGCAGTTGCCGCTTATGTACGCAGCGTGTTGTCTACGAT
>CAZZGS010000483.1:0-4142 GCA_964653845.1 uncultured Bryobacter sp. | reverse complement strand
CACTACTCGTTACGGCTTCGTCCGTACAGACCATATCCTCTTCATCGCCGCCGGCGCCTTCCATGTCGCCAAGCCCTCAGACCTCATCCCCGAGCTCCAGGGCCGCTTCCCCATTCGCGTCGAACTCCAAAGCCTCACTCACGCCGATTTGGTACGCATTCTCAAAGAGCCAAAGAACGCACTTACGAAGCAATACATCGCCCTGCTCGAAACCGAAGGCATCAAGCTCAAGTTTGGCGATGACGCCATCGAAGAAATGGCCAAGTTAGCCACCGAAGTCAACCAGTCCACTGAAAACATCGGAGCCCGCCGCCTCCACACCATCCTCGAGAAAGTTCTCGAAGAGATCTCTTTTGAAGGCCCGGACCTCAAGAAGAAAAAGATCACCATCGACGCTGAATACGTCCGCAAGCAGCTCTCCAGCATCGTCAAGGATCAAGACCTAAGCCGGTATATTCTCTAATGCGGCTAGCCCTGACAACTCTTTCGATCCTCGCCCTCACCGGCTGCGCCTACGTCGGAGACCCTCTGCCGCCAGCTCTAAAGATCCCAACTCCGGTCACAGACCTCAGCGCTCGCCAGGTTGGCCCAGACGTGCTCATCTCCTTTACGATTCCCGACAAAACAATGGAAGGACTCGATCAGAAAACTTTCGGCGGCCTCGATCTCAAAATCGGCCCAAGCCCCGCTCAGCCATTTAATCCTGATGCTTGGAGTGGGGCAGCCCGTACTGTCGAAACCACCGCCAAAGCTCCCGGCAAAGTCGAAACAAAAGTCCCCGCTAAAGATTGGGTCAACCAGGAAGTGATCCTCGGCGTCCGCATTGCAAACTCAAAGATGCGCGTCTCTCCCTGGTCTAACTTCGTCACTCTGAAAGTCGTAGGTCCATTAGACAAGCCAGATCAACTCCGGGCAGTAGCAACCGCTGCCGGTATCGAACTCGATTGGGCCCAAACCAACCCTCGCCCTGGCATCACCTGGAAGATCTTCCGTAAGGCTGGCACAGATGCGGAGCCTGTAGAGATGGCGATCGTAAAAGCGTCCAAGTTTACAGACATTGGAGCCTCTTACGACACCACCTATCAATACACAGTCCAGGCCCTCGACGAAGCGGCCATCAGCGAAATCAGCGAGCCCCTCGGCATCACCCCGGTGGACACCTTTCCACCCATTGCCCCGCTCGGCCTCTCAGCCCTTGCGGGCCCAAGCGCCGTCCAGCTCAGTTGGGAACGCAACCAGGAAACCGACCTCGCCGCTTACCGCATCTACCGCGCCTCACCCACAGGCGCCTTCACCAAAATCGCCGAATCCCCAACGGCAGCCAATTATCGCGATGCTGCCATAGCCAACGGCCAAACCTATCGATACGCGATCGCAGCATTGGATCGCAAAGGAAACGAAAGCCCTAAATCTGCACCAGTAGAAATCCTCATCCCATGACAAAATATATCCGCTTTGCCCTCTCCAAAGACGCCGAACCAACAACCACCCACGGCCTTTACGGCATCCTCGAAGGCGATCAGGTCATCGAGACCCCTGCCCTCTTCAGCAAGACCTTCGCCGAGGATCACAATTTCGCAGACGTCCGTCTGCTCCCGCCCGTGATGCCCTCCAAGATCGTCTGCGTGGGCCGCAACTATGTCGACCATGCCAAAGAACTCGGCAACGACGTCCCTACCGAGCCGCTTATCTTCCTGAAGCCACCCTCATCGCTCATCACCCACGGCGACAACATCGTCTACCCGCCACAGTCGAGCCGCGTCGATTTCGAAGGCGAAATCGGCCTCATTATCGGCAAGCAGGGCCGCCACATCCCCGCCGACAAAGCCATGGATTACATCTTCGGCTACACCTGCGTCAACGACATCACCGCCCGCGACCTTCAAAAGAAGGACGGCCAATGGACCCGCGGCAAAGGCTTCGACACATTTTGTTCCGTAGGCCCCTGGATCGTCGCCAAAGAAGACTTCGACCTTAGCAAAACCACTCTCCGCACGCGTCTCAACGGCGAGCTCAAGCAGGAGGGCACTGCCTCCCAGATGATCTTCGACTTGGGTGCTATACTCGCCTTCGTAAGCTCATTCCTGACCCTCGAACCAGGCGATGTGATCGCCACTGGAACTCCGGCAGGCGTGGGGCCAATGCAACCCGGCGACCAGGTCTCGATCGAAATCGAAGGGCTTGGGTCGCTCACCAACACCGTAATCAAGGGCTAAAACCACTCACATGAAGATTTTTCTCGATACCGCAAACCTGGATGAACTCAAGAAAGCCGTTGCCTGGGGCATCGTCGACGGCGTAACCACCAACCCATCACTAATCGCCAAGGAAGGTATCGCAATTGAAGAGCAGGTCGCTCGCATCTGCGACATCATCGACGGCGACATTTCCGCTGAAGTCGTTGCCACCGAAGCAAGAGAGATGGTGATCGAAGGCCACAAGCTGGCCAAGATCCACAAGAACATCGTAGTCAAGGTCCCGCTTACCCGCGATGGCATTGAAGCCTGTTCTGAATTTTCGAAGGAAGGCGTCCGAACTAACGTTACCCTTTGCTTCTCACCCGCTCAGGCTCTTCTCGCAGCCAAGGCAGGTGCCTACATCGTCAGCCCCTTCGTCGGCCGTCTTGATGACATCGCCCAGCTCGGCATGGAACTGATCGAGTCCATCTGCACCATCTACGGTAACTACGGCTACACTACTCAGGTCCTCGCCGCCAGCCTCCGCAGCCCCCTCCACGTTGCGCAAGCCGCCGAAATTGGCGCTGACATCGGCACCATGCCTTTCAAGACTCTCGATATGATGTTCAACCATCCCCTCACCGACAAGGGTCTCGAGATCTTCCTCAAGGATTACGCCAAGGCTTTCGCCGACAAGAAGTAGGTTCCTATGTTCAATCTGTTCCGGCGCGCTACGCCGGAGGAGAAGGAGCGCCTCCGGCTTGAGGCGCTTCTCAAAAATAGTAGAAGCATTGAGGGCATGCTCACAGATTCTGTCGAGCACCTGCTCTACTTCACGTACGAAGTGCGCGGGGTTACCTACCACGCCGCTCAGGACGTAAGTGCAATCGAAGGCGCGGATCCGGTCCGCTTCGGCAACCTGCTGGGGCCGATAACCGTGCGTTACTCCACAACCAACCCGGCCAACTCCATGGTGCTTTCACAAAATTGGAGTGGCCTTGAACGAAACGAAATCAAAGGAACCATTTAGAAATGTACAAACTTCTCATCGCCGCCACCATGCTGGCAACCCTCATCGGCGGACAGGCCTTCGCAGCCAACAAGCCCAAGACTGTTATACACGTCATTAACGTGAAGTTTAAGGATGACGCCAAGAAGGAAGATGTGGCAAAGGCCATCGCCGCCATCGAAACCGTTGCTGGCAAATACAAGGGCATCAAGAACGTCTGGCTCAACCCGATACTCGTTCAGGGCGGCCCCTCCAAGTTCACCCATGTCCTCGTCATGGAATTCGAATCCGTAGAATCACTCAAGAAGTACATCGATTCCCCCGAACAGAAGGAATGGTACAAGGTCTGGCTCCCCGTTCGTGAGCTCTCAAACACTTCCGACGTCTCCAACTAGTCCGACTGAAAAAAGGCGCTGGCTGTACAGCCAGCGCCTTTTTGTTTGTTAAGCTCTGAAGCAATGTTTACCCGCCGTGAAGCTCTCCTCCCTGCAGCCGCCGCCCTCTACGCAGCCCCCTCAGACGAACTCTGCTTTCGCAGTGCCATTGAACTCGCCCAACTCATCAAAGCAAAAAAACTCTCCGCCCGCGAAAACCTCGCCGCCCATCTGAAGCAAATCGAACGAGTCAACCCCAAGCTCAACTCCGTCGTCACCCTCGCCATCGATCAGGCCCAACAAGCAGCCAAACTCGCCGACGAGCAACAAGCGAAAGGCAAGCCGCTAGGCCCCCTCCACGGCCTCCCCATAGCGCACAAAGACCTGGTCAACACCAAGGGCATCCGCACTACCTTCGGCTCCCCGCTCTTTAAAGACAACATCCCCACCACAAACGACCTCATCATAGACCGCCTGCAATCCGCAGGCGCAATCACCATCGGCAAAACCAACACCCCGGAATTCGGCGCCGGTTCACAAACCTTCAACACGGTCTTCGGTGCCACACTAAACCCCTATGAC
>CAZZGS010000482.1:0-4147 GCA_964653845.1 uncultured Bryobacter sp. | reverse complement strand
CGAGTACCTCATCGGCCAAATATACACGGCCGACTTCTGTGATCGTGTCGACCAAGAGTGGCTCGAATCGATTGCAGTTTGCGATCTTTGAGACGCACCGGAATAATGGCTTCGGTGTGGCTCGGGCGCGGCAGGATGTTTATCTGGATGGGCGGCCGTTTCAAGTGCCGAAATTGATTCGCAATGAGTTTGGCGGGTCTGTTGGCGGGCCGATTGTGATTCCTTCTTTCGGGTTGAATGGGCAGAAGACGCTGTACAACGGCAGAAACAAGAGCTTCTTCTTTTTTACTCGCGAGGGGAGCGAGTGGGTGCAGGGGGTGACGCGGGATTTTCGGGTGCCGACGGCATTGATGAGGCAGGGGAATTTTAGTGAGCTTACCGATACGCAGGGGCGGTTTCTGCAGCTATATGACCCGATGACAACGCGGCAGGAGGAGTTTGCGAATGGGCGTATTGTGAGTGTTCGTGATCCGTTCTCGAATAACCAGATTCCGATTGGGCGATTGAGCCCTTTCACGAAGCGGATTCTTGACATTACTCCCATGCCCACCGACATTACGAATCCGAATGTAGCGACGAATTTGCGGATGGCTGTGCCGACGGGGCAGTATCCGATGTTGAGCGATACGCCGACGGTGTTGCGGGTGGATCACCGGTTTACCGAGAAGGATAATTTCTTCGTGAAGGTGAATGGCGGGACTCGCGAGTCTCATTATCTGGGGACTGCCGCGAATGCCGGGGCGCCGACTACCGGTAAGGAAGCGAACATTACCTATCAGCCGGTGCGGGGGCGCAGCGTGGCATTGAGTTGGACTCATACGTTTGCGCCGACCTTTTTTGTTGAGACGCTGGCGAATCGAACCTGGCAGTTGTCGCGCACGGTGAATGGGCCGGAGCAGAAGGATTGGTCCAAGGAGTTGGGGTTGCCGAATCCGCTTGGCGAGATTGGATGGCCGAATATCACCGGGACTGGTTTTACAAATTACAACTACATCGAAGGTGACAACCGGCGGCAGTTGTACAGCATGATTTCGAACTTTGAGCAGAACTATAGCTGGATCAAAAAGTCGCACAACTTTTCGTTTGGGTATCGAATGCATGATGAGAAGCAGCATCTGTTGCCGGATCAAGGAGCGATCTCGGGATCGGTGGCGTTTAATAGCCTGGCTACGGCGCTGGAATCATCGACGCTCGGTACGACTCTCAATCCTGGAACTACTCCGCAGACAGGGCATGACATGGCGAACTTCTTTCTTGGCTATGCGAGTACTTATACGGTTGGGCTGAAACGCGGGATTATGCGGGTTCGCGAGAAAAATTATGGGCTTTATGTGCAGGACAACTGGCGTGTGTCGCGCCGGTTGACGCTGACGCCGGGAGTGCGATGGGATATCAATCCCGCATTTAGCGAGCAGAGCAATTTATTGACTGCATTTGATCTTGAGTCGAAGTCGATTTTGTTGCCAGAAGCGCTTGAGCATTATTACAAGCTGGGGGTGACCAACCCGCAGATTGTGGCCAATTTTGAACGGGTAGGAATGTCATTCAAGAGTGCTGCCGAGGTTGGAAAGCCGAAGCAGTTGTTCCCTTCGAATTATTTCGACATTGGGCCGCGGGCTGGATTCGTTTATAGCCTGAGGGAGGGCACCAAGCCTTTGGTTATTCGTGGCGGATATGGTTTGTATATTTCCGCTGTGCCAATGCGGACTTTACTTGCTCAGTTTTCGGGGCTTGCTCCGTTTCGTGCGAACTACACCTACAATCCGAATTCAGCGGCTCAGAGCCCGGATGGGATCGGAAACCTTTTGTTGCGAACGGTACCGGATGTGAGGGTGGGAGAGAACAGCGCGAATGTGATCGACCTGAATAACCCGACTGCGCTGGGACGGGGACAGGGTGTTGTCGCGATGGACGGGAAGCAGCCGAGCCTGCGTATTCATGAATGGAATCTTGCACTGGAGAAGCAACTGGATGCTTCGACGGTGCTGCGCTTTACCTACAAAGGCAAGCACGGGGTGAACACCGATCAGCTTTTCAATATCAACCCGCAGGCCAATGACTATATTTACTATTTGACGACTGGTCGTCCAACGCCGACTGGGGAATTCGCAAGTGTGTTGAGGCGGCCCTTTGATCAGAATGCCTATACCGATATCCGAATCCTGCAACGGAGTGGCTTTATCAATTCAGCCACATGGGCGGTTGAGATCGAACGGCGGCTTCGCAATGGGCTTGGATTTCAAGCCTTCTATACCTTGACGAATGCGTTGCGGCTGGCTGGCAATTCGTTCCGCGACGATCAATCGTCGGCCACGAATGCGTACTTGCCTGGCACGGTGCCCAATGACTTGAAGGAGCTGAATCGCTTTCTGTTTTATGACCGGGATACGGGCGTGCCGAAGCACCGGATTCGCTGGAACTGGAGCTACGATCTGCCGTTTGGCAGGGGCAAGTCGCTTTTGCGAAATTCGCGTGGTTTGACCAATACGCTGGTGAGTGGCTGGAAGCTGTGGGGGACGGGAACGGTGGTGAGTAGTTGGTATTCGATGCCGACGGGTAATTGGGGCGAGATGGGGGAGTTTGAAGTGTACCGGAACAAGCAGAAGATTCTGGATTGCCGGGCGACTCCGGATTCGGCCCGTACTCCGGCTGGTGAGCGGTGCATTGAAGGGCATCTCTGGTTTAACGGCTATATCTCAGAGCGGTTCATCAATAGCCGGAATGCTGCTGGTATGCGGAATGGTGTTTTTGGTTTGCCTGATAACTATAAGCCGGCGCAGAAGCCGATCAATCCATGGCCCAAGGGTGGCAGGCCGACAGACCCGAATAATGCCGATTACGATACGAACGTGGTGTATCTGCCGTTGCAGACGGGTGGTGTTGTGCGAGTGAACCACGATACGGGATTGCATCCGTGGCGGAATCAAGCGAAGCTGGGGCCGTTCAACTGGACTATGGATTCTTCTTTGATGAAGTACTTCAACTTTGATGAGCAAGGCCGGAGGCGGCTACGGCTTAACGTGGACATGTTCAATGTGTTGAATGTGCAGGGCCTGGTGACGCCTGGAGCGGACGGGATATCTAGTCTTGCGACGTCGTATGCAGGGTTTGGAATCCGGCCGCGGCAATTGCAGGCGACGATGCGGTTGGAGTTCTAACGAAGGACCACGGCGAGTGGTAAGGACCTTTGGCCAGCGATGGAGATAACGACGTTGTGGGTGCCGCTGGGGATGCCTTCTGGTAGCTTGAGGTTGATCTGATAGAGGCCGCCGATTTGGCCGGGTGCGCCTCCGGCGAATTCTACAGTTGCGTCGAGGTCGTCGATGGTTGCGGTGACGGTGTTTGTGGTGCGGTAGAGAATGTTTGTGGGGAGGAAGTCGCCGAGGGCAGGGTTGCCGTCGAGTGCGCCGAGGCCAGTGGCGTAGAGGGTGAGGCGTTCTGGGTCGGGCTGCGAGGAGACGTTGAAGAGACCTGGAGTGGCGGTTTGGCTGCGTATCGTTACCGGATGGATTAGGGTGAGGCCTTGCCAGGAGAAGTAGAGTTGCAAGGTGGCTGCGGTGGTGAGGGGGGCGGCTACGCTTACTTGTGAATCATTGGAATAGATGACCGGGAGCGTGGTGCCGGTGAGAGTGGATTGAGGGATGGTGCCTGAGAAGTTACCGAGGAGCAGAGCTGGGTATGGGGCTGGTTGGCCGCCTGCTCTCAGTGCGCCATCGAGGATGAGGCCCTGGCCCTCTGCGGGGCCGAGGCCGGTACCGAAGATCGTGAGTAGCGAGCGTGGGGAGACCGTGTTGAGGAAGCCGTAGCTGGCGGCGTTGGTGACTGCGTTGATTTTGGGCTGGGGTTGCCACTGACAGGCATTTGGGTTTTCAAGCCTGTAGAAGCCGCCGTCGGTGAAATGGACGAAGATCTGATTATTGCCGGAGACGACGAAGTCTGGAGTGATTAATGTTTCGAGGTACTCGATGTTGCCAGGTTCGCCACGGAAGAGGCGGCCGGCGGCGATGAAATAGGAATCGGTGACGGCCGTGAGTGGCAAGAGGCGCAGGTTCTTATGGGTTGTGGTGAGCGCGGCCGGAGTTAGAAGGGAGGCATTGCGGAAAGTGGCGCTGTTGCCTGCCAGAGCAATTGCCGAACCGTTTTCGAG
>CAZZGS010000481.1:0-4155 GCA_964653845.1 uncultured Bryobacter sp. | reverse complement strand
GCCGAGCATGGCAGGTGGGTCGGAAGGCGGTCGTGTGTGCATAATTCAGGTAACAAGGCTGTGGAAGCGACTTATGCCAAGCGCCCTGACGGGAAGTTTGAGGTGAAGCTCAAGCTGGCAAGAAGCAAGCTGAGGGCTGACGGCTTAGGCAAAGAGTCTGTGGTTGCGATCGATGATCCGATCGATGTTGCCGTGTTCTCGGGAGACAAGGCCAATGAGAAGACCCTATATCTGGCGAAGCACCGATTCAACAGTGGCGAAACGGAGCTGTCGGTTGTAGTAGATGAGGTGCCTTCCAGGGCTGCAGTTGATCCGTTCATCAAGCTGATCGACCGGAAGCCGGACGACAATACGATTACCGTGTCAAAGCGGTAGCAGAGGGCACCTAAATGGCTCGGTGCCGAAGCACGAAACTAAGCTTTTAGCTCAGGGTATTTGGATCGCCGGGATCCTGGCTTCGCTAATGGCGGCATTAAAAGCTGCCACGTCTTCTTTGACGAGCTTGTCGAGAGTCTGGGCTGCGGCTTCGAGCGCCTTTCTGGTCAACTCGATTTGATCGAGTTGTGACTTGGCTGGGGCGGCCGAGAAGCTGTCGATACCGCTCGTGAGCTGGGCGATGCGCTGGGCCAGAGCCGGGAGCTGGAACTTTGGTTCGGGCTTTGCGAGGCGCTCTTTTAATTCTTCGGGCGAAGGTGGAGGGCCGCCGCGGCCGCCACCGGCGAAGTTAGGACGCATGTCGTCGAGTTTCGCCTTGAGATCAGCGGCCAGCCGGGTGAGGGTTGCTGGAGCCTTTGCGGCCTCAGGGCGCTTCCAGGAATCGGTTAGAGCCTTTAGAGCCGTATCCACAGTGGTGAACTTCCTGCGAAGATCGGCCGCACGTCGCGATAGATCCATCAGCTCGTTGATTGCGACGCGGCGGCTTTTGCGATCTGAGTCACTGAACCAGGTGATGCGAGGATCTTCTTCCACGACGAAGGTCTTGGTCACCTTGGTGTTTCCGAGTGAGATCTCAGCGGTGTATTGGCCGGGATCGACGCCCGGGCCTTGCAGGGCATTGCCGCCCTGGCCACCACCACCGCCTTCTTCTTCGGCGCGGTTGGCTTGTTCGATCTCCTGAGGTGTGGGTAGCACAGCGCGATCCATCCGCAGGTTCCATACGATTCGATTGAGGCCGGCGTCGAGGTTGGCAACTCGGGCGGGGATGTTGCGTACCAGTTTGCCTGCGCTGTCGAGGATGCGGATCTTGACGTCTTTCGGGTCGGGCTTGGTGGCAAAGTGGATGTCGAGGATTGCTCCAGCGGGTGGGTTCTTGCCAAAGAACATGTCGTGACCATCAAAGCCACGCTTGCGGGCCAGGCGCCACATGATGGCTGGTCGGACGTCGTAGAGTTGCACGGCATCTTGTGTGGCCTTGGCTTGTTCAAGAGCGGAGATGCCGTCGAGAATCCAGACCGAGCGACCGTGTGTGCCGAGGACCAGATCGTTGTCGCGTGGGTGGATGGCGATGTCGTCGACGGGCACACGGGGCAGGTTGTTCTTGAATTCCTGCCAGGTGTCGCCAGCATCTTGCGGTCGCTAACGCTTTTGCCCATGATCGAGAGGGTGTTGCGATCGGTGTTGGTGGTGAGGTCGGGGCTGTTGCGACGCCAGTTGTCACCCTGATCTGTGGACTTAAAGACGAAGTTGCCGCCGTAGTAGAGGGTCTTGCGGTCGTGCTTCGAAATGGTGATTGGGGAATCCCACTGGAAGCGGAAGCGGTCCATGGTGTCGTTGTCTTCGCGAGGACGAATGGAGCGGGCTTCGTGCGTGCGGAGGTCGCGACGGGAGAGGTTGCCGTCTTGTGATTCGGCGTAGACGATCCAGGGCTCTTCAGGGTCGATTTGAGCGTAGAAGCCATCGCCGCCTTGAACCTGATACCAGTCTTCATTGGTGATGCCATGACTGAAGGTGGTGGCTGAGGGGCCGCACCAGGTGTAGTTGTCCTGAAGACCGCCGCAGATCTTGTAGGGCTTGGCGTTGTCGAGACCAATTTCGTAGAACTGGCCGAGGGCGATCTGGGCGCGTTGATCCCAGTGACGACCGGCGTCGCGTGAGAAGTGGATGCCACCATCGCAGCCATCGACGATGTTGTCGGAGTTGGCTGGGTCGATCCACATGGCGTGATGATCGGAGTGAAGGTTAGATCCGCGTTCGGTCTTGAACGTTTTGCCGCCGTCTTCGGAGTAGTGAAGGCTGACGCCAAGAACCCAGATGCGCTGGTCGTTATTCGGGTCGATTCGGACGTTGGAGAAGTACATGGGGCGGGGATTGGTGTTGGACATTTTGGTCCAGGTCTCGCCCTTGTCGTCGCTGCGATAGAGAGCGGGTTGCTGCGATTCCACCAGGGCATAGACAATGTTGCCGTTGCGGCGGTAGACGTCGAGACCGATGCGGCCGAGGTCTTCTTCCGGGAGGCCTTTGGTGAGCTTCTTCCAGGAGGCACCGCCATCGGTGGTGCGGTAGATCGCACTGCCTGGGCCGCCGCCATTCATGCCAAAGGGGGTGCGGCGGCGCTGGTAGGCGGCAGCGAAGATAGTGTCGGGATTGTGGATGTCCATGGCGATATCGTTGACGCCGGTGTCGGAATTGATCGAGAGAGCTTTGACCCAGGTCTTACCGCCATCGATGGTTTTGAATACGCCACGTTCTTCGTTTGGCCCCCAGAGGTGGCCTGCGGCGGCTACGTAGACGATGTTGGGGTTGATGGGATGGATGAGGATGCGCCCGATGTGATGGGTGTCTTTGAGACCCATGTTGGTCCAGGTCTTGCCGCCATCCGTTGACTTATAGACGCCATTCCCCAGGAGGAGCTCTGGCGATTGTTCGATTCGCCAGTGCCAACCCAGACGGTTTCAGGCTCTGAGGTAGCGACGGTGACGTCGCCGATGGAGGAGAGGGATTGATCGTCGAAGATGGGGTCCCAGGTGATACCGCTATTGACGGTCTTGGGGTTGGATTCGACGACGGCGAAGTCCTCAATACGTCCGCCCATGTTTGCCGGCCCAACCTCACGGAATTTTAGAGCTTTGAAATTGGAGATGCTTTGAGCGTAAGCGGCAGGAAGGAGCAGTAGTAGCGTTGCAAGGGCAGCCCGTGTCATCTAATTTTTATAGCAGAATTGGCACGGTGAAATAGGAGGAAGGATTGTCAAGGTAACCCTGTACAGGGCTCAAATTCAAAGGAAGGCCGTTAGATTAGTTGCCAGGTTTGGACTGAATTTCGAAGGTGAGGCTGGCCCAGAAACTTTCCCAGTCGGCAACTTTTGGTTCGACGCAGCGTTCCATAACGAGTGCGTGAAGCTTATGCGGGCCGATTGCCTTGATCGGTACGCGGACCCGTCCTTTGGCATCAGTACGACCAACAATTTCGAATTTGGCTTTACCTGCTTCGAGGAAGGCAGACTCAACAGCAACATCCTTGGCAGGTGCGCCTTTGAAGAGAACTTGCACCATCATTGAGGCACCTGGTTTGAGCGAGTAGGGATCGCTCTCGGGCACGATCTCAATGGGCAGACCGGTTCGTTGCTTGTAATAGGAGTCGGAGGAAGACGACTGGAGGATAGACTTCGCGTATTTACTGTAGCGCTCGCTGCCTTTTCTTTGTGACTCATTGTTGGCTTTTCGCCAGGCAATAATATGCTGAAGACCTTCCTCTGCAAGGTAGGTCTCAAACTCGCTGGGAGTGAATTCGATGGAGTTCGGAACTGTGTTCGACGTCAGGATCATTGTGCCAGAGCCGGGGATGAGAACTGTTGCCGTTGTGTGCTTGTCCTGAGCCTCGATGTTCTCGAATTTGGCTGTGCCCGCTTTAGAAAGCAGTTGAGTATTGCGTAAGCGCTCCGGCTTCGTGACTGCCGGGGCGTCGGGGAAGCCCTCGCCGTTTTGATAGACAATTCGAAGCTGCTGTCCAGGCTTGACGGCAAAGCTTTGAGGCATGAGGTAGAGGTCGTGGGGAAAGACCGTGCAGATTGAGAACAGGGAAGCCAGCAGGTAACGGCGCATCTCTCGATTGTCCCGTATTTCGACAGTGGGCCAACGGTTTTATTGCGCGCGGCGGAAGCCGTTATATCCTACTGGAATGAATCGTCGCGATTTTCTCAGAGTGTCTCAGGCTGGT
>CAZZGS010000480.1:0-4162 GCA_964653845.1 uncultured Bryobacter sp. | reverse complement strand
TTGGGGATCTGTCGCTCGATCCACATGGGCGTCGTGCGGCGCTGGCGAACTGGCTGGTGAACCCGAGCCATCCGCTGATGGCGCGTGTGATGGTGAACCGAATTTGGCAGTTCCGGATGGGTAAGGGCATTGTCACGACGATGAATGATTTTGGTACGTTGGGGGCCAGGCCCAGCAATCTGAAATTGCTCGACTGGCTGGCGACGGAGTTTGTTCAGAGCGGTTGGGATATCAAGCATATCGACCGTCTGATTCTGACGAGCAAGGCCTATCAGCAGCAGGCGCTGCAGCGGCGGCGGGTGGATGCCGATACGATTCGGGATTCGATTTTGGCCGTGAGTGGGATGTTGAATCTCAAGATGTACGGCAAGCCGGTGAAGACTCCGATTGAGCCTGAGATCTACGACATCATCTTTACAGAAGGTGAGCCGGATAATTTGTGGCCGCTGCCGAAGGACCGGTCTGAGATGTATCGCCGGACTGTATATGTTTTAAATCGGCGGACGATTCGATTGCCGTTGTTGATGAATTTCGATCAGCCCGATACGATGTCGAGTTGCCCGGAGCGGCCTACTTCCGTTCATGCGCTACAGGGGCTTACGATGCTGAACAGCGATTTTATGCAGGAGCAAGCCAAGGCGTTTGCGGCGCGTGCGAAGGGGTCGGTGGATCAGTTTTATCAGTTGGCGTTGGGCCGGGTGCCGAGTACTCTCGAGCGAGAGCAGGCCAAGCAATTTTTCTTGAAAGGAGGCACGGCCGAGGACTTTGCCCTCGCCATGTTTAATCGCAATGACTTCATTTACCTCCCGTAGGAACGTGCTGCGAACAGCAGCGAATGGTTTTGGTGCCGTGGCGGCGGAATGGTTGCTGCAGCGCGATGCTACGGCTGCGATTGCGCCTAAAGCGAAGAGTGTCATTTTCCTGTTTATGGTGGGTGCGCCTTCCAGTATGGATTTGTTTGACCCCAAGCCCGCGCTCAAGAAATATGAGGGGCAGGCCTTGCCGGCTAGCTTTGGCAAGGTGGGTGGGCAGTTTACCGACGGATCGAATCCGTTGCTTGCCTCGCCTTGGGAATTCAAGCGCTACGGCAAGAGTGGGTTGCCGGTGTCGAGCCTCATGCCTCATCTGGCTGAATGTGTGGATGACATTTGCTTTGTGAAGAGTTTCTATACGGAGAGTGTGGTTCATGCTCCGGCTATGTATCAGGTGCATACGGGGCGGATTTTGATGGGTTATCCGAGCATGGGTTCATGGGTGACTTATGGGCTTGGCAGTGCGGCTGATAATTTGCCGGCTTATGTTGTAATGCCTCAGCCGGAGGGCACTCCTGAGGGTGGAACACCTTGCTGGAATTCTGCGTTCTTGCCGGCAGTGAATCAGGGGACTTTGTTGCGGCCGGGACCGAGCCCGATTCTTCATTTGAGACCTCCAGAGGGGGTGAGTGCGGAGCGGCAGCGACGTACCATTGATCTGATTCAGCAGATGAACAAGATTGATACCGCTCCTGAAGACAATGAGATGTCCGCGCGGATTGCAAGCTATGAGCTGGCTTTCAAGATGCAGTCTGCTGCGCCTGAAGCTGTCGATTTGACCAAGGAGCCAGACCACATTCGCAAGATGTACGGGCTTGGGGAGAAGCGGACGCAGGACTTTGGAACGCGTTGTTTGCTGGCGCGAAGGATGGTGGAGCGCGGAGTTCGCTTTGTGCAGATCTATTCTGGTGGCGGGCCGGTGAGCATGCAGTGGGATGCGCATAGCCATTTGAAGGCCAATCACGAGAAGATGTGCGGGCTGACGGATCAGCCGGTGGCGGCACTGCTTAAGGATTTGAAGCAGCGTGGGCTGCTTGATACGACTCTGGTGATCTGGGGGAGTGAGTTTGGACGGCTGCCGACTTCTGAGAGTGGCAATGGGCGCGATCACAACATGCACGGCTACACGATGTGGTTTGCCGGTGGTGGCGTGAAGGGCGGCCAGTCGCTTGGTGAGACCGATGAATTTGGCTTGCGTGCTGTTGGGGATCGATATCACATGCGTGATTTTCATGCGACGATTCTGCAGTTATTAGGGCTGGATCAACACAAGCTTTGGTACTTGCATAATGGGCGCCATGAAAAGCTGACTGACTTTGGCGGGACGCCGATTGCGAAGGTGTTTAGCTAATGCTTGCCTTTTTGTTGATGGTGAGTTTGACCGACTCGATGTGGGAGACGGCCAAGCCCATCTACCAACGGACGATCGAGCATCCGTTCCTGAAAGAGCTTGCCGATGGCAGCTTGTCCAAGGAGCGTTTTGATCGTTACCTGATCGAGGACATTGCTTATTTGCGTGTATATGGTGAGGTGTTGACTACGTTGGCAGGGAAGGCTCCGAAGGCTGAATGGAAATCATTTTTGCTGAAGGGTGCGGCTGGATGTGACGAGGAAGTGAAGCACATTCACAAGACTTATCTTGGTGGGAATGTGAAGGAGAAGGCTCCGTCAATTGCAAATGCGGCTTATCTGAAGTTCTTGCGTGATCACGTCGCGAAGGGCAGTTTTGCGGAAGGGCTGGCGGCGGTGTTGCCTTGTTACTGGATTTACTGGGAAGTCGGGAAGACGCTCAAGCAGCGGGGGAGCAAGGATGCCCGGTATCAGCGGTGGATCGATTATTACTCAGACCCAGGTTATGGTTCACAAGTGACCGAAGTGCTGGCCATGATGAATGAAGCTGGGCGTGGGGTGGATGGCAAGAAGCTGGTTTCGATCTTTGCCGTTGGGGCGGAACATGAATACCAGTTTTGGCATTCGGCTTATCACTTGATGCGGTAGAGCTTGTTGTCGCGCCAGCCGAAGGACGCAAAGTCTTTCTCTTCTGGAAGGTCTTTGGTGTGTGAGTTATTGGGGCTAATGATCAGGATTGAAGGATCGTTGTAGAGGAGGCGCGTTGCGAAGGTGCTGGCCCAAGGGACGTCTTCATGAAAGGGTTCGTTGATGAATCGTACTTGAGCTCCTTTTGGCATGGTTGGTGAGAGAAGCTTTAAACTTTCATGGAATGCGCGGATCTCATGTTGTTCTCGATTCCATCCTTCCA
The DNA here is from genome assembly GCA_964653845.1 of uncultured Bryobacter sp. Taxonomy (GTDB): domain Bacteria; phylum Acidobacteriota; class Terriglobia; order Bryobacterales; family Bryobacteraceae; genus Bryobacter. The sequence goes on along the minus strand of CAZZGS010000480.1, from coordinate 1,090 downwards.
TTGAATAGGCTCCTGGCATCCAGAATGCGGTGACCAGGAAAAGAAGTGCGGCCCCTGCTGTGCGCCAAGTCTCTTTTGGGATGAGCAGCAATGTGGATGACAGTGCCAGAGGAAGGGCTGCGCAGGCAATGTAGACACCTTCGAGGCCTCTGTCTGGGACGAAGGCTAAGGGGAGAATTGCGATGGGGAACAAGAGCACCGAGTAGACGGCTTGCTTGTTTCGGAGGAGTAGGGGCAATGCCGCTATCGGCAATGCCCAATAGGGGATTTGTTTCCAGAGGATGAGCGGGCCGAAATAGCTGCGGAAGCGTTCGAGATAGCTGCCCAATGAGTAGACCGGTTGGTAGCTGCCGATTGTCGTGAGCCCTTCGGGCCCGTAGACGCGCCCGAAGATGAAAGCAAGGCAGACGGAGCCAGCAAGGCCGCAGAAGACCCAGGGGGTGCGCTTGTTCCAAATCCATTCGTAGAGGACGACAAGGACTGGGAGAACAATGGCGCTTTCTTTGGAGTTGAGGCCGAGGATCAGAAAGACGGTGGTGAGGTAGGGTTCTCGGAATTCAACGTAGTACGCGAGGCCCGCATATACGAAGGTGTAGGCGAAGATCTCATAGACGGTTCCTGTATTGAGGTAGAGGTGTAAGCAGAGAGAGTGGAAGCTGGCGATGGCTGTGGCTGCCAGGCCGACGGCCATGCTGCCGCTGAGGCGGTTGGCCAGATGGCCCAGGATAAATGCATTGGCTATCAGTACTGCGCCAATGGCGAGGCGCCATGGAAGGGCAGTGAAGCCGAATTGCTCCCACATGAGCTTGTAGAAGATCTCGCCGATGGGACGGAAGAGATCGGAAGGCTTCCAGAACATGAGCGTATCGATCAGCATCTTGCGCCAGGGCGTTTCCATGGCGCGGTAGCAGTTCATCAGATCGTCGTGCGTCCAGTCTGCCTGCCAGATGACTGGCGCCTTGTAGCGGACATAGAAGATAACTACGATCGCCCAGATCGCAAAGAGGGTATATTGGCGCTTATTGACCAAGATGACGCTCGAAGAAAAGAACCATTTCTTCGTTCAAATGGAAGCGGGCCGGGCCACTTA
>CAZZGS010000479.1:0-4171 GCA_964653845.1 uncultured Bryobacter sp. | reverse complement strand
CGCGCAGGGTAGACAGGTAAGCGATCAGGTTGTGGTCTGCCTTGAAGGCGGGCATGAAGGACTTGGTCTCTTCCTCGATTGAGGCCGGGTTGTTGATCAGGTGGAGTTTGCCGTCGAAGGTCTGTAGTTGGAGATCGTGGCGGCCTCTGGAGCGGGCGAAGCCTCTTAGTGATTTGCCGTCGCTCAACACGACTTTGACGACAGCCCAGGGGTTGTCCGGGCAGAAGGCCCAGGAGGGGCAAGAGGCAGAATTACGTTTGCCGCGGCGGGAGTTAGGGTCGTTGAGTTGCGCTTCGATTTCGCGGATAGTGAGTTCGCGGCCGACGCTCGAGAGGTCTGGGCCGTTTGACGCGCCTTGCCCTTGAACCATGTGGCAGCCGAGGCATTTCTGTTCGAAGGCGAGTTTGCCTGCGGCGAGGTCGCCTGAGGGATGAGCGTCGAAGGCGGATGCATTCCAGGAGCGGATAGTTTTGGAGAGGAGGTCGAGATTTTCGGCCTTTAGATTGGCGAAACCAGGCATGCCGCCGTTAGTGCCTTTCTGGATAATCGTACGGATTTTGGCTTCGCTGCTGGAGCGGAGACTACGAGTGTCGATCAGGTTGGGGCCACGGTCTGTGCCGGTAGCGGCGTCACCGTGGCAGGCTGCACAATATTGTTTGTAAGCAGTGGGCAGAGTTTGGGCAGAGAGGCTTAGGGTAAGAAGGAATGCGGCTCGGAACATGGAAGCCCGATTCTATCGAATCGAGGGCTAGCCTGTTAGAGATGGCGGATGCGGGGCTGGGTGCTCCAGAAGATGCCGCTCAGGACGACGAGGAGGATACCGTTAGCGGCGAGCACTTGTGGTGCACCAAAGGATTCAATCAGAGTGCCAGAGGCGAATGCGCCGATGGGCATTCCGCCGCGGAAGGCGACGTTGTAGATGCTCATGACACGGCCGCGCATGGAATCTTCAGTTTGCGTTTGCACCAGTGAACTGACCAGACCGAAGCAGGCAATCAAAGAAGCGCCGCCGAGGAAGAGCATGATGCAGGCGATGTAGAAGTTGGTTGAAATTGCGAAGCCAAAGATGCAGGCGCCGAGGGCGACCAGCGATGCCAGCGCAAGCAGGCCTTTACGCTGGATGTGGCTGGTGGCCGCTACAAAAACGCCGCCTAGAACACTGCCGATGCCAGAGACTACGAGCATCTCTGAGTAGGCTTCTTTGCCGAGATGAAAGACACGTTCGGCGAAGACCGGCAGGAAGGTCATAAAGGAGACGCCGAGCAGAGTCATCAGGAAGGCAAGAACGATGAGACCGCCCATAACAGAGTTGTCACGGATGAAGCGCAGGCCAACTTTCATGCTCTCGAGGACGGGCTCTTTGCCTGTCATGGCGGGGGGTCTTGGGGCGACTCGAAGCAAGGTGAAAATGACGGCAAGGAAACTGAGGGCGTTCAAGCCGAAGCACCAGACTGCGCCAAACTTCGCAAGGGTGACGCCACCAATGCTTGGGCCAATAACGCGGGCGACGTTGAACTGAATGGAGTTCATCGCGATTGCGTTTTGGAGGTCTTCTTTCTTGACGAGCGACGGGATCATTGCCTGGTAGGCGGGACCACCAAAGGCCTGGGCGGTGCCGACAATGAAGGACAGGGTGAGGACGTGCCAAACCTGGACCACACCAAAAAACGCGAGGGTGGCGAGGGTGATCGCGCAAGTCATCTGAACCAGTTGTGAGACGACCAGGATCTTGCGCCTGTCCTTACGATCGGCCACAACGCCGCCCAACATGCTGAAGAGGAGGATTGGGATCTGGCCGAGAAAGGCGTCGAGGCCGAGATACCAGGCGGACTTGGTGAGTTCGTAGACGAGCCAGCTTTGGGCCAGATTCTGCATCCAGGTGCCGATGGACGAAGTACATGCGCCCAGCCACATGAGCCGGAATTCGGGGTACTCGAAGGCCTTAAAAATCTGACGTTTCAATGCTGAAAGTTTCTTAGGGGAGGGGTTTTTCGCGATGGATCAGGTGGCAGAGATTGCCATCGGCATCTTCAAAGAAGACGAGGCGGTTGCCCTGATTGCTGAAAGGCTCAGCCTTGAAAGTGACACCTTTGGCTTGAAGCAGGGCATAGGCGGCATCGAAATCGTCAATGGCGATAGCGAGGTGGCGGATGCCTGGGGTCTTCATTTCGTTGGGGCCGGCTGCGCCATCGCTCGGGATAATTTCGAGCATGGAACCATTCTGGGCCTTGACGAAATAATTGCCCGCGTATTCGAAATTGATGTGGAACTCAAGGTGAGCTACATACCAATCGGCGAGTCTCTTGGGGTCAGGGGAAGCAATTGCGGTGTGTTCGAGGCCTTGAAACATAGAACTCACCAGTCTAGCAAGCCTGTTTAGTACACCGCGAAACAAAAAACGGCATTGGATCCGCCGGGGGACAAACAGTACTCGCCGTTTTCGAGCGCTTCCTGAACTTCCAGTTTGTAGAGGCCGGAGGAGAGGGGCTCGAGAGAGAGTCTGACGGCGCGCGGGCCGTTCTTTTTGGCTTTCTGTGGGAGATTCAAGACGCGCTGACCACCTTTGGCTTCCATTTTGTAGAGCGCCATCTGTTGGACGTTTAGCTTGTCGACCCTAACGATGAAGATGGGCTCGGTGAGCGGAGTCTTGGCGGTAGCGGCAGCACCGGGGACAGTGTAGATTGTGTCGCCTTTGGCAGAATCGTCCTTGGCTTCGCCCGGATCGGTAGGGATCAATTTGTTGGCGTGGCGAATGAAAGGCAAATCAGCCTTGTCGGGGACAGGCCCCTTGTAAGCCTCTTGGGCAGAAAGTCCCAGGGCGAGAGCGCAGATGGCCGGCAGAGTCAGCTTCACGATCCTCATTCTATCTCCTGATGCACCAGATCTAAGGCGGCTCGCGTAGATCCGCAAGAAAAGGCACTGCTGTCATAAAGACGGCTTCAAAAGGACCGATGGATTCACCAGAGGCGCAAAAAAGGTTCATGTCGAAAACATTGAAGTTCTACGATCTATTGAACCGCCTGCCGTTTGTGACATCTTTTCGTAGCAAAGTGGTGTTCGCAGTAGTGGTAAGCGTGCTGTTGCCGGTGTCGATAATGGAGATCTATTTCATCGGGTTCTCTACATTGAGGGGACCTGAAGTGGAGCAGGCGATTCTGATCAGCGGTTTGGCGGCAGCGGCGGCAGCGGTATTTGCCTATTGGACGCTGTCGACGATTCTGCGTCCGATTCTCTATACATCGCGGCAACTGAATCACTTTCTGAATGAGCGGGTATTGCCGGATTTACCGGCTCACTATCGGGATGAAGTGGGCAGTTTAATGTCGAACGTGAATTACCTTGCGCGGTCGATGCAGGATCTGGTGGAGAGTGCGAAGCATAATGGTGCCATCGATCATTTGACGGGCATCTATAACCGGCGCAGTGCGGAGAATCGACTCAAGGATTCCATTGAGCTGACCCGGATCCGGCAGAACTCGTTGAGCTTTGCGATTCTCGATATCGATAACTTCAAGATGCTGAACGACACCTATGGTCACGACTTTGGAGATAAGGTGTTGCGGCAGGTTGGGGATCTGTTGAGGACCAATGTGAGGCGTACGGACTGGGTCGGGCGTTGGGGTGGCGATGAGTTTGTGATATCGGTTCAGGGGGGTGAGAACGAAGCTTCGGCGATGCTCTCGCGGCTTTGTGATCTGGCTCGCCGCGAGTTATTCATCGCACCGAATCAGAGCGTTCACAAGATCACGTTTTCGTGCGGCGTTTGTGAATGGCAGGAAATGATGGATTCCCAGTTACTCTTTACGAAGGCGGATGAGGCGCTGTACACGGCGAAGCGAGGCGGGCGAGACCAGTTGCACGTGTGGAGCGAAATGGCGCCAGCATAGATTACACTCGCTCTATGCGAATGATCTTGCTGGTTTTGTGCAGTGCCGGCCTTTGGGCAGCGGAGTGGTCTCCGGGCTTATCGATGAAGCTGAAGACGATCTCTGAGGTAATCCCCTCCCCTGATGGCAAGAGTGTTGTCTGGCTTGAAACCAGAGCCATTATTGAAGCCGAAAAGAGTGAGATGCTGACGCATCTTTTCTTTGCCCGGGTGGATGGCAGTGGGCGCCGGCAACTGACGCAGGGCGACAAGGGTGTTAACGCGCCGGCCTGGGCTGAGGACGGG
>CAZZGS010000478.1:1042-4173 GCA_964653845.1 uncultured Bryobacter sp. | reverse complement strand
GATTCTGCAGCACCAGCGTAAAATCACCGCCTCCTCCCCCACCTGAAGGCCCTCCGAGTCCAGAACCTAATTCTCTGGACGTAGAACCCAATCCATCGCTTCCCACAGAAGCGCTCGTCCCACCGCCACCACCAGTAGCACTCCTGGCCCCACCGCCACCTGAGGAAGCAACACGGCTGGATGCCGCCCTCGTCGCACCAGACCCTCCAAAGGTCCTTGCCGCCCCACCACCAGTTGATGCCAGCGAACCAGCTGCACCGGCCGCCGCAGCCGAACCCGAAGAACTACCACTGCCGCCACTGCGAGCACCACCCCCGCCCAGGGCCGGCAATGCCGCTACGCTCGAAGATTCCATGCCAGCCAGGCTGAAACCACCCCGCCCACGGCCAGACCGGCTACCGCGAATCTGCGGCGCGATCAAAGAAACAAATTTTTCTGCTGCCGTCACCCCTGCCAGTCGCTTCGTCTTCTCAACCGTTCCACTCTGCACCGTCGCCGTTCGCACCCCTTCACGAACCTCAGCCGCCTGCTTGTCAATCGCTTCCTGCTTTTGCCACAACCAGTAGCCTCCGCCACAAACAGCCACAAGCACTAACAGAATCAACGATTTAGAAGTAGGTCGACGCTCGTCTTCGTGGCTTGGCACGGCCGTCGGGCCAAGCGGTTTGAGCGGAACTTCGCCGGAACCGGGATTCGCATGGGGCTGCATATTATATGTCTCATTATGCAAGACGACGAATTATAAGGAAAGGTTAGCCCCCCGCTAAATCGTTGAAGCGACGTAACAATTCCAGTCGTGAAGCAAAGACCCTTCCGGCGCATCCTCGGCCACATTCAGAATTTCGGCCTGGCCGGCCTGAACCTTTACTGTGAGATGTGGAGTTTCAAGCTAAACCTCGAGCACCACAAGCCAGATCTCAAGGCCAGAATCCCCATCTCCATCGGCAACACCACAGAATCTGTATTGCAAAATGGCGAGACCCTTTTCACCGCACGCCACGAGGGTCAGATCGTCTCCTGGCTTAAACGATCAGAAAATCCCTATCCCCTCACCTACATCGATCAACACCTCCAGCTCGCCCCCAAAGAATGCTACCTCCATGGTGCCTTCACTCAGCCGGCTTACCGTAGCCAGGGGCTCCTCGTCGAACTGATCTCACAAGCCTGCAAGTCAGCCCATCACACCAGCGCCCTCGTCGCCATCATCAGCTACAACCAGTCATCAATCAGGCCTTTACTAAAGCTGGCTTCAGACTCAAACAAGTCAGAGGCTTCTTCGGCCTTGGCACATGGCGGCGTCACTTTCCCGTTCAGCCAGCGCCAACAGAAAATACCCGGTCCACAAGTGAGTAGGTGCCTTCTCAAGTAGTTCACACGGCCTCAGCAGCTTGCGGTACAAGGCAGGAGTCAGCCATCGGTTCTGCCCGCAATAGCGGGCCGCCGCCACAGCCAGCACTCGCGGCGCATGCACTACCGCCGTAAATTCCCTCACCACCCACCCCGTCTCAGCCAGCACAGAGCGAAAACCACTTGCGTTAAGCGTCTTGCCGTATTCATAGGGTGCCAATCCAAGGCGCTGCAACAAGCCATTGGGAATCACATTCCGCATCGCCAGCAGCGGATTGCTCGCATTGTCGAGCGTGATCAAAAGTTGCCCTCCGGGCCGCGTAATCCGGGCCAATTCCCGCAAACTATCCCCGATCTCCCTCACCGTCTGAAAGTGATCGAGCGTCGAGAACGAAGTCACCGCGTCAAAACTCCCATCGGCATAGGGCTGCACTTGCGCCGGCGCCTGAACCCACGACAAACCTCGATCCGCATGCAACCGTGCGCCCTGCCTCAGTCCCGGCAGAGCAAGATCAGCCACCACCACCCGGCTGAATCGCTCCAAGAGCGCATCCACAACTTCCCGCCCCCGGATCTCTTCAAACGCATCGGTCTTGAGCACCCGGCCGCCACCCTTCAGATACATGCGGACCCACTCCGCATAGTGCTCGCGAGAATACTGAAGCCATTCGGTCTGCGTCTCCAGCCGCAGTTCATCCGCGAGGTGCTTTTCCCAATAATACTGATCCCGCTGCAGGCCCGCAGTCTCACTCTCGAAAATAGGCGTAGTATTCATTCAGGCCGCACGTTCAATATGTTATTGAAACAGAAATCAGCGAAAGAAGTTTCGATATCACAAAGATCGAGGCTAAATCGGTAGAAACCGAATCCTGTTCTTTTGCGGATCGACAGTGACAAAAGCACGAGCCTCAAGTCGCCATTGGCCAGCCAGAATTGCCCTCACAATCGCGTCACCAACATCAGATGGCAATACTTCTTGAGATCGAATCTGCACAATGGCGGCCCAGAAAGCCAACTCGCGTTGGGCTAAGGTTCATATCGATCAGGAATTTCACTTCCTCGCAGGTCACCCAAAAACCGGCCAGCCGTAGCGCTTTGCAGTCAGAATCTCGGAATGGGCGTGACCAGAAGCAACCAGCCCAACAACCATTTCACCCGTCACCCGCATGCTGCGGATACAAGGCTTGCTATCCAACTCGATGAGTCACCGATGTCATTCTAATACTCGAAGGTCAGTTCCCGGAGAAAAGTAAGGCAAAAGCAAAGAGGGTGGCCCGCAGGACACCCTCTTCGTCAAACCATCAGCGAACCAGCCTAGCCGTTCATGCTCCACAGGAACTCACCATTGCTCTTCGCCTTCGAAGGCCTGTCGAGCAGCAACTCGATCGACTCGGTCGGCCACAACGGCGACAACACCTTGCGCAGAATCCACACCCGGTTCAATTCATCTTTCGGCAACAGCAACTCGTCCCTACGAGCACCGCTCTTGTTTATGTCGATCTCAGAGAAGACACGCTTATCCACCAGTTTGCGGTCGAGGTGCACTTACACGTTGCCCGTACCCTTGAATTCTTTAAAGATTATGCCATCCATACGGCTGCCCGTATCGATCAGCGCGGTAGCCATAATCGTCAGGCTGCCACCCTCTTCAATGTTGCGAGCCGCACGGCAAACCGGCTGCCTGGTCATTCAGAATCGTGGAACCATAGGCGGCAACATCGCCAACCCTTGCCCCGTCCTCCTGGCTTACGACGCAAGCCTGCTCCTGCGCTCAGCAAGCGGCC
>CAZZGS010000478.1:0-1032 GCA_964653845.1 uncultured Bryobacter sp. | reverse complement strand
CGGTCAGCCCTGGTACCTGCACGAATTCCAGCCCATTACCAACCAGCGTTCCACAGCCGAATACCGCACTCAAGTCGCCTACAATCTGATGAGGGACTTCATTCAAAGTTTGAACCAAAAATGAAAGTGCAGACTCCGCCCGGCTCTCTCTCGATCTTCAATTCCCTGCGTGCCATTCGGCAGCGAAGCTTCTACCGGGAAGAAGCAAAGAAGCACGGCCCGATATTCAAAACTACTCAATTCCACCATCGCGTCATCTGCATCGCCAACCTTGCTCTGGCTCACCGTCTGCTTCGCGAGCACGCCTCATCCATTGCCCCTTGCCCACAAAACTTCACCAAAGACGTCACGGGCGGATTCCTCCGCTTCATGGCTCCCATAAACTACAAGATCTACGGGCCAATGTTTCGACACGCCTTTGCAAAGCCTGTAGTCGAGGCATCCGCTCCTTTTGCCCGCAAAATCATCCGCCAACAACTCGCCGGAATTACCTGCCCACAAGATCCTCAAAAACAGCTTTCAGATTTGACTCATCAGATCTTTGTGCGCATCTTGTTCGGGCTCGAACCTGGCTCGCCGCTTCTTGAGAACTTTCGCTCATCGTATGCGGCTATGGCGAACAAAACCATGTCTCAGCGTCTGGGCACAGCGGGCCTCGCTGCCCTCGACGATCTGCGCACCATGCTCCGCAATCCACCCGAGGCGATTTCTTCGATCTCTGAGTTGGCCCAGCAGCTTGACGGTGCCCTCAACGACACCGTCATCGACAACCTGCTCTTTACCCTCCGCATCTCTACCAACGATGCCGCCGGTCTGCTTGTATGGATATTCGAATTCCTTGGCCGCAATCCGCAATGGCTCGACCAAATCCGTAAACAACAGGACCCCACTCTCCCTTCCCGCATTATCAAAGAAACACTTCGCCTCTCCCGCAGTGAGTTCCTTTACCGAAAAGCCGCTCAGGAATTCGAATTCGAGAACTTCCTTTTCCCTGAAGGCTGGCTTATCCGCATTTGTATCGCCGAATGTCAC
>CAZZGS010000477.1:0-4179 GCA_964653845.1 uncultured Bryobacter sp. | reverse complement strand
AATCTCGGTAAAGCCGCCCTTCTCTTTCACCGAGATCAAGGGTACAAAGTCGCCGTTTTTCAGCTTGGCTCTCAAGCTTTCCATATCTGCGACGTTGTACATACCGTCCTTGTCAAACTCAAAGGTTTTGACCTGAACACGCTCAATCGACTTGCCCAGTCCGAGAAGTTCTTTCGAGCCTTCCCCGGAAAAGCCCATTAGCAACTGGATCTGCTCTGGCCCCAAATTGATATCGGTAGACTCTTTGGCCTTGGCCTCTAGCCCTTTGAGAAAACTCAGGTCCAGCTCCTGCTCGGCAAAGGCGACCAGGCTGAAAAACACAACGGGAATTAGATATTTTGAATTCATTTGTTTTCTCTCTTAGAGTCCGCTCCTGAGCGGAACCTCAACGATCAGATTTTTTTGTATCCGGGCCATTTTCCGGGTGGTGATACTCATCGCCATCGTAAATTGCTCGGCTACCTTGCGAGCTTCGATTTGCTCGGCCCGCTTCTTTTCTTCCCACCTCAAGACCCCGAAAGTGCCGATGCTCAATAGCGCCGCAAGAGCGCCCCAGCGCAGCCAGGAATGCTGCGTAACCGGCTTGCGCGTCCTCTCCGCAAGGGCCTCTGCCCGCCGGATAATCCGCTCAGCCAATCCGTCTGGAGCTTCCACAGGCCGCAAGGCAGCCCGCATTTTCTCTTCGAATTCTCGTTCGTCCATCATCGGTGCTTCCTCACTTCAGCCCGTTTTTCCAGCTTGCCGCGCAGCAGTTTCATCGTCCGGTGCAGACGGCTTTTCACCGTCGCCACAGGCATGTCAAGCTCTGCGGCAATCTCGCGCGGCTCCATCTCTTGTTGAAACCGCATGATCGTCAACATCCGCGCCAGAGGCGGCAAACTGGCCACACTCTCACGCAGTTGCGCCATCAACATCGGGTCTGATTCTTCGGCATCCACCGAAGGTTCAGCCACCTGATCGAGGCTCGGCCCACGCCGGTACTTCAGGCGTCGAATCTCGTCCACCGAGCGGTTCGCCGCCGTCCGTCTCAACCAGTTGCGCGCATGATCTTCACTCTCAATCGAGGCGAGATTCTGGTGCAAACTCAAGAACACTTCCTGGGTCAGATCCTCAGCCACTTCGCGATTGCCCAAGGCCCGCAGAGTAATGGAAAAGACCATTCCCTGGTGGCTGTGAACCAGTTCGCTGAAGCTTGGCAAAGAACCCATCTGCTTTTCTGTACGCACCAACCCGTCGATCGAATGCAAAAAACTAGGATTTTCCTCGCCCCAGTTGTTCGACAATCTTGGTTGCCTCTTCTACGGCCCTCGCCAGGACGCTGCGGATCTTGCCGTCTTCGAGCATCAGCAGTCCACCAATGGTGCAACCGGCTGGGGTTGTGACGTCGTCACGGAGGGAGGCCGGATGGCGACCCGTTTCCTGCACCATGCGGGCCGAGCCGAGCATCGTTTGTGCTACCAGTTCCATCGCGAGGTCTCTGGGTAAGCCGACTCTTACGCCAGCATCGGCTAGTGACTCCATCACCAGATACATATAGGCTGGCCCGGATCCGCTTAGCGCCGTGATCGCGTTGAGATAGTGCTCTTCGACTTCGAGTGCCTTGCCGACACTGAGGAAGATCTTCTTGCAGAGATCGAGGTGCTTGCTGGTGGCCCAACGCCCGCCGCAGTAAACCGTTACTCCGTGGCCCACCAGACAAGGTGTGTTTGGCATGGCGCGCACAAAGGGATTCTCCGAGCCCAGCATGCCCTCAAATCGATCTGTAGTTACGCCGGCAAGAACGCTGATCAGCAGCGCGTCGTTGCGCAGACCGCTGGCTTTCAACTTCTCGGCTACCTTTGCTGCCTGGCCTGGTTTTACTGCGATCAGAACGATCTCGGCATTACTGACAAGGTCGCCATATTCACGTGATGTGGTGATGCCCAAGCTCTGCGCGACTTCTTCACAACTTGCCTCTGTCTTTGCAGCGCCCCAAGCTTGACGCCTCGACAGCAAGCCGTGATCGAGCATCCCTTTTAGCAGCGCGGTACCCATTACGCCCGCACCAATCACACCGAGGGTCCGTCCTGGACTTAGCAACTCTTCGCTCATCTTTCAATACTGACAGGAAGCCATCCGATTTTCATTGACTCCCATCTAGTTTGGATCTACTCTTGAAATCGTGAGCCATTAGAGAGCTCCACAATGCAAACCCCCTCCAAACCGATCTAGAGCGCCGCTCTAGTATTTCTCCAAACCAAACACTTACAATTTGCTTCTCTTGAAAGGAGACCCATCCCATGTGGATCGTGTCTTTAGCCTTTGCCGCAGGCCTGTGCCTGCTCGCAGCAACGGTAGTCTATCTATTGTCATTTCATCGTATTGGCCCCAGTGAAGTGGGGCTTGTTGCCAAGCGCTTTTCTCGCCAGAAGTTAGGCGACGATAACCTAATCGCCTTCAACGGCGCAGCCGGATATCAGGCTGAACTGCTGATGCCTGGTCTGCGCTTCCGTCTGTGGCCACTTTACGGCGTCGAGAAATTCCCATGGGTGCAAATCCCTGCCGGACAAATCGGTGTTGTTCTTGCCCAGGTTGGCAACCCGCTGCCTGTCGGTGCCAAAAGCGCCGTCTACAAAACTCAGTTCGGTCAGTTTGCAGATCTTGAACTCTTCATCAAAGAAGGTGGCCAGAAGGGTGTTCAGCGCCCTGTATTGCCTCCAGGCACGACGCTGCCGATCCATCCTGTTGCCTTTATGGTGATCACTCGGGACCGCACCTTCGGTCTGCCGGTGAATCCGGAACTCAGTGCAGCTTCAGGCCCCATCACCCCGGCCAGCTTTAATCTGCGTGACGAAGATTTTGAAGTCTTTCAGATTCGTCGTGGCAATGACGCCCGCGATATTGTTGGCATCGTCAACACTCTCGAAGGCAATCCGTTGCCAAGTGGCGACATCTCCAGCCGCCTCGGTGGTTTTAAAGACATCATCGATATGGAGCAATCCACTTCGACCGATCAGGACATTATTGAGCTTCTATTTGGGGCCAAGAATGACCTGCATAACAACTATCAGGACTTTCAGGCCTTCCTTGATCATGGTGGCCGAATCGGATTGCAGCATGACCCGCTGCTTTATGGCGCCTACACGATCAACCCCTTTCTGGTGCGAGTGGAACTGGTTCCCATGCTCATGATTGAGCAGGGCCAGGTGGCTGTCATCAAGAGCTATGTCGGTCTGCCTCCACGCGATACCTCGGGTGCTGAATTCAAGTTCGGCACCCTGGTTCGCCCTGGCCACCGCGGAATCTGGCAGGAGCCGCTGCGCACCGGTAAATACCCGATCAATCCCTATTGCTACAAGGCGGAAATTGTCCCTACGGCGATCCTCACGCTCAACTGGGCCGAGCGGATTTCCTCGGCTCATCATCTGGACGCAAAGCTTGAAACGATCACGGCCAAGAGTGCGGAGGGCTTTATCTTCCGTATTGATTTGCAGGTGCAGATCCACGTGCCGGATACTTGTGCCCCGCGTGTGATCTCGACGGTGGGCACGATCAACAATCTTGTCGATGAAGTCTTGCAGGCCGCCGTGGGCAACCACTTCCGCGACACGCTGCAATCGATGCCTGCGATCAGCTTTATCGAGAAGCGGCAGGAGGTACAGCGAGCGGCGTTCGAGCGCATCGCCGAGCTTCTCTCGATCTACTTCGTTGAGACCAAGGGAGTCTACATCCAGGACGTGCTCTTTCCGGTGGACCTCGTCAAGGTGTTGACCGAGCGCGAGATCGCCAAGCAGGAGATTGCAACCTTCGAGCAGCAGCGTCAGGCGCAAGATCAGCGCATCCGCATGGAACAGGCCCGTGGCACCGCCGACATGCAAGCCGAACTGGCCAAATCCGCTGTTGGAGTCAACATCAAGACCAACCAGGCAAGTGCCCGTCGCGCCGAGGCTGAAGGCGAAAGCTACTACATCAAGCAGACCGGCAAGGCCAAGGGCGCTGAGGTGCGCTCGGTGGGTCTGGCCAAGGCTGAAGCCTATGATGCGCAAGTGAAGAGCTTTGGCGCTAACGCCACCGCCTTCGTTAATGCGATCGACGCATTGTCCAAGAGTGGCAATCGTTTCGTGCCGGAGATTCTTGTTTCAGGTAGTGGGGCCGGGGCTTTTGATGGTCTTGCGGCCACGCTGATGAAGTATCTGGGCG
>CAZZGS010000476.1:0-4182 GCA_964653845.1 uncultured Bryobacter sp. | reverse complement strand
GCCAAACATCATGGTGGCAGTAGTGCGGACGCCAAGCTTATGGGCGGTGCGGTGAACGTCGATCCATTCTTCGGTATTGCACTTGAGACGGGCAATACGATGGCGAACTTCGTCATCAAGAATCTCGGCTCCCGCGCCGGGGATCGACTGGAGACCGGCATCCCGGAGGCGGGCGATCGTGTCGTAGATGGTGATGCCAGAGATGGTTGCGATGTTGAGGATCTCGGGAGCACTTAAGAAATGAAGCCAGATGCGGTCGCCGAATTTGTCTTTGATGGCGCGGCAGAGGTCTTCATACCATTCGATCTTGAGTTCAGAATGGAGGCCGCCCTGCATCAGGACCCCGGTGCCGCCAAGGTCGATCGTTTCCTGGATCTTCTGGTAGATCGTTTCCTTGGAAAGAATGTAGCCTTCTGGGGAATTCATCGGGCGATAGAAGTTGCAGAAGGTGCAGTACTCAGTGCAGAAATTGGTGTAGTTGATGTTGCGGTCGATGATGTAGCTGGCAACATTCTCCGGGTGCCATTTCTTGCGGACGGCGTCGGCCTGCATGCCGAGGGCGATGAGGTCGTCGGAATTAAAGAAGTCTAGGGCTTGTTCTCTGGTCATACGGGGTACTTCTCCTCCATTTTCATTGCTTCTTCGATGTAAAGCTTCATGCCGCGTTTGTGATCTTCGGTGAGTTCGTACTGGATGATGCTATCCATGTACTTGTAGGCCAAGCCGGGCCAGATGTTCCGCTCGGCTGCTTCAGCCATGACGATGTCAGAGAGGTGGGCTTTGCCGAATTCGTAGGAGGCTTCGAGGATCTTTGCCAGTTCGGGTTCCTGTTTGTGACCGGCCCAGATGGCGAAGACCATGGGCAAAGAGGTGAGTTTAAACCATTCCTCTCCGAGGTCGAGAGAGTGGAGGCCGTCGGCGTTGGGGTCGAGGCGCAGGGCCGGGTCGCCGATAATCAGAGCGGCATCGGACTTGCCAAGCATGGCGGCGAGGTCAGGCGGCATAACGTTGGTTTCAGGGATTACCTTGTAGCCCTGGTCGAGGATGATGCGGGCCAGCATGACTGATGATCTGGACGAGGAGTCGAGGGCGAGGGTGCGGATCTCAGCGATAGGCAATTTGCTGATGAGCTGGATACTTCGGACTGCACCGGTGCAGGCAATGCCGAGAGAGCCGATCTGGGTGAGGTGCTGCCGGGCGGCTTCGATCACCGGGACGAGGCCGGCATCGACTTCTTTACTCGCCAGACGCTGGGCGCAGACGGAAGGGAGGTCGAAATCGAGTTGGACCTGGCCGTGTTGTGGACCGGACATTAGGCCCCAAACGAGGGGGCGGGTGTTGAGATAGCTGACCGCAGAGAGATGCATCACTACTAATAGGATGCGAAAATTATGGTCGCGATGGTGAACCTTGTTGGTGGAACGTTAGATGGTGCTCGCGCGTCTTGCAGATTGACGCGCAGTTTTTTAGTCTTTTTGGTGATTTCTGGCTCAATGCTGGCAGATGTTCGGTACCAGTTGCGGTGCGAAATCGAGAGCAGCGACAAAATTGTGAGTAAAAGTGGTGCGCTTGCCGATGCGATGAAGGACTGCTCATCGGAGATTCTACAGACGGCCGTCCGCCAGATGATTCGCAATGGCAAGTCGACTCAGATCATCGAGTTTGGAACCGAGACCACAATACTGATCGATCATGCCAAGCAGACCTGGACCAGGAATGGGGCTGGGCAGGCGGATCTGGCAGCGCAGGCGGCCATGATGCAGTTAAAACAAATGGGGGCAGTGTTCAAGATGACCTCAAACCAATTGGCCGAAAAGAAGCAGATTGCTGGTTTTGAATCCAAGGGCATGGCGAGTTTGCTCCAAATGAGTTTCAATTTCCCAGGGAGTGATAAGGGCATGAGTTCGAACGCTTTGATGGAATTTTGGGTCAGCGAGACAGCGCCGGGGGCCAAAGAAATCCTGGCTTACGCAGCTAAGAACGGGCCGGGGGCGTCGCCGACGATGAGGATGATGAGCCAGTTTTTGGCTAATGTTCCGGGAGGGAATCAGTTGCTGAAAGATGGATCCGGGTTGATCGGTCAGTTGATGGAGATGACGATGACGATTCAGACCAAGGGGTTGGAAGATACGTTGAACCTGAAGATGACTTTGCGGGCTGAAGGGTTTGATGAGGCACCGATCCCGGCGTCTGAGTTTGCGGTTCCGGCTGGATACAAGGAAGTGAAGTAGGTGAAGCTGCTGCTGGTTGGATTGCTGGCGACAAGCTTGTGGGGTGATGCCCGATACAAGCTGGCTTACCGGGTGAAAGCGAATGTTTTGATTCAACTGGTGGCGAGTCTGGCAGGGCTGAGCAAGCTGAACAGCGATGGGGAAGAAGTGATCCTTAAGGGGAGCAGGGTGATGATTCGTGGGGAGAAGACATCGCTCATCCTCGATTATTCAACAGGGAAAATGGTACTGATCGATCATTTGGACAAGACCTTCGAGCGGCTGCGAATCGAAGATATGCAGAAGAGGATCGCAGCCGATATCCCTGGGCCGATGGTAGATGGATTGAAGCGGATCTTTCCGAGCGGGGGTGGGGGTATTGCCAATGAAGTGAAAATAGAGAAGGCCGGAGACAAGTCTGTGATGAAGAGTGTCGAGGCTTTTCGGGCGAAACACGGCTTGAGTTATCTTCTGCCGGCAATGGAGAGTATCGTTTCGCTGACTCCGACGGTAGCCAAGTCGATTGAGGCTGTGAGACAAGGCGGCGAGCTGGCGGAAGCGCTGAGGATCCAAATTGGGGTAAACGGAAAGATCGTGGATGCGCTGGTTGAGATTAGAGATTATCGTGAAGGCGCAGTGGGGGATAAGGAATTCCAGCCACCTGCCGATTATTCAGAAGTGAAGTGATCCATTTGGGCGACAGCGCGCCGCTAATCATTTTGCTAGATTCTATTTGGAGATTGTTGCCATGAAGACTGTTGCGATTGCATTGATGATTTCTGGACTGCTGATGGCAGATTTCAGATATGACCAGACGACGCGGATCACCAAGGGGATGGTGACCAAGATGGCCTTCGGAAAGAAGCCGGAGCCAACCGCTACTTCCAATTTCTTTAAGGGTTCGCGAATGGCGACAGTGTCCAAGGACAGCAAGACCATCATTGACTTTGACAAGCAGCTATTCACAACCGTCAACCTGGCGAAGCAACAGTATTGGCAAATGACATTTGAAGAGATGCGTCAAATGATGGCCGACTTGCAAGCCGATATGAAGGATGTAGGCAAAGGCAAAGACGCATCGATGAACATGAAGTTTGATGCCAAAGCGACTGGGGTGGAAAAGGAAGTAAGCGGATTTAGTGCCAGGCAAGTGATCTTCACGATAGAGACAGGTACATCAGATGGGAAGCAGAGCGGGACGATGATGAAGGTGGTAAACGACAGTTGGCACAGTGAGGCTGTGCCTGGCTATGACGAGTACAAAGCTTTTCATGAGAAGTTGAAGGATAAGGCGAATTGGCTCGGGATGGGTGGAAATCCGATGGCGCAGACGGGCGGCCAGCCGGGCATGGTGGAAGGCATGAATAAGATGGCTGAGGAGATGCAAAAAACTCCGGGGATTGCCATCCTGACGATTTCGCGTATGACAATGCCGGGTATGAATATGGATATGTCTGGTGGTGGCGGCAATGCGGATCCGACGGCTGGCCGGGGGATTGGCGATTCGATGGGCGGACTGGTAGGTGGAGCTCTTGGTGGCAGGCTTGGTGGTTTTGGGCGCAAGAAGAAGACCGAAGCAGAGGCCGCTCCGGCTAAGCAGCCACAGGAAGCTGCGACCGAAAACAAGTCAGGAGAAGGAATGCTGATGATGGAATCCTTCTCAGATTCAAGCGGATTTTCGACAGACTCGATAGGAGAGGATGTGTTCTCCATCCCGGCTGGATTTACCAAGGTGGACCCGGAAATGTCTAAGCGTCGCAAGAGATAGCACTCAAGCCTTAATTGAAGCCAGTTGAGGGCCGCGCCGGA
The DNA here is from genome assembly GCA_964653845.1 of uncultured Bryobacter sp. Classification (GTDB taxonomy): domain Bacteria; phylum Acidobacteriota; class Terriglobia; order Bryobacterales; family Bryobacteraceae; genus Bryobacter. The sequence goes on along the minus strand of CAZZGS010000476.1, from coordinate 163 downwards.
ACTTGTTCAGCAAGCCCTCGCGGAGGTTGGCGTGAGTCCACCGGAGCCCAAACTCAAAGGTGCGCGAAAAATAGGCACACTGAGGCTAACTGCTTACTGAAGCAGTTTAACCTGAATTATGCACACACGACCGCCTTCCGACCCACCTGCCATGCTCGGCTGA
>CAZZGS010000475.1:0-4203 GCA_964653845.1 uncultured Bryobacter sp. | reverse complement strand
CATCAAAGGGGCAGACCACAGCCGCTGCCAGCATTGCCGTCCGCCGTGTGTATGGCGGCATGCTTGCGCCCGCCTCCTTCAAGGTGGGCGACAAACAATTCGTGTATGCGAGCAAGGGCAATACAGGAACGATCGTCAGCAACGGAACGATTCCGGGTATTGCCGCCGCACCGGCCAGACCTGGTGAGACGCTTGTCTTCTTTGGCAGTGGCTTCGGCGATATGTCGCCCTTCAGCATAGCGATCGCCGGGCAGATTCCGAACGGACTTGGCCGCCTACAGTTTCCCGCTACCGTCAAGATTGGCGGTATTGACGCTGAAGTGCTCTTTGGCGGTGTGGTGCCGCCCTTCGTTGGGCTCTACCAGTTCAATATCGTAGTTCCACCCGACGCTCCCAGCGGCGATCTTCTGATGGAGATCACACAGAACAATCTGCCGATCGCCCAGACCTTATATTTGCCAGTCCAGCGCTAGAGACGGCTCGAGATAGCCTGCCACATTTGGCTGGCCTTGGAATTTGCGTACAGCTCGGCATAGCGTTTCTCCAGGCCACCTTTCTCAGAGAGTGACCCGTACCATTCCGGCGGCGGGGTGGTGCCGAGTTCATAATCCATACCTTCCCAGTTGTCTTCCCGAAAGCTGTAGAAGAGCAAGTGCCAGCGTTCCCGCTCTAAGATCTCAACCAGATCGCGCAGACAGCCGGCCGCCCCAGTGCAGCGCCTGCTGCACCCAAACTCGCCAATAAGCAGCCGCTCTGGGCCAAGCCGATTGCTCTTCATCCAAGCCCGAACCGGATCAAAGAACCGGTTCAACCAGGCGGCACCCGTTTGAATCTGTGCTCCGTTCTCTTCCAGCTTGACGACGCCCCGGTATCGCAGTTTACCCTGATGTTTGCGCCAGGCCGTGTATTCATAGGGCTCGTACATGTGGATGGAATAGAGAACCCGCTTGTCGCCCAGTACCTCGGTCTCAGGCAAGGCCCACGGCGTCCCGTATAAACCGCTTTCGACAATGAGGGGCACTGCAGAATCTACACTGCGAATCCCCTCGACAAGTTGCCGGTGCAGCGCATTCAAGTCGCCAGCGGTGCCACGCACTTTCTCGTGCCATTGCGAATGCTTGCCACTCCAAAATCCGGTGAGCCCCAATTCCACTTCGGTTGATCCAATACAAGAGGGTAGTACGCCGGTAGATGTTCAACATACTAGTGAAATTGTCTAAGGATTCTCCTAATGGTCCGATAAGCCAATTAGTACGGTGTCTAAACTTCAAGTGAGTCGCACGGCCTTGTTGGCAATTGGCGTCGCCATCCTTACCGGTGGTATTGCCTTTTGGACACTCTTCTGTGAGCCTCATTGGGACCGCGACCGCGTCTGGAAGATCGGGACCGACAATGCCCTGCCTTTCCACGGGCTTATGGACATTCCAGGCAGACCGCCTGAGCCGATCGGGATTGCCGGAGGGCTGATTGCCGCAGCAGCCAAGCGTCGTGGGGTAAAACTCCAGTGGTCTGTCTCGCCTGTCAGTTCACTCAGTGCGGGCAAGGTGGATCTTTGGCCTATGAACACAATGAATCCCGCCTCGGAGACGATCGCCATAACGCGCCCCTTTGTTCGTGATTCGTTCGTTGTTGTGTCAAGAGAACAGTCGTGGCAGCGTCAGAGTGTGAAGGAGGAAACTCGCCGGGTGATTGTACGGGAAAAAAAGCTTACCACTCAAGGCCCTGAGTTGTTTCCTAAAGCCAAGCTGATCGGCATTAACGATCGAAAAGAAGGGCTGGCGGCGCTCTGCTCCGGTGCTGCCGAATTCCTAATGATCGAAGCAAGGCCATTGCAATGGAATCTGCTTCAGCCTCCAGCAGAATGCCTCGAGGCGAACCTCTATGTGTTGGGACTAGACCTGCCACACAATGAACTAGGCATCGGGTTCTCTGTTGATGCTGCTGTGGTTGCAAACGTGTTGCGCGACGAAATTGATGCAATGCTTGCCGACGGAACCTACAAGTCGGTTCTCAAGGACTGGGCCTATTTTTCGAGTGGCGATGTCGACCTGGTCTATAGAGAAAATTCGGCCAAGCGTGCCATCCGAATTTCCTTTGGTCTTGTCGCAGTCCTGTTGGTGCTTTTAATGGCACTCTGTCGATTTGTAGTTCTCATCCGTCGTTCCCAACAAGCCGCACTCGCGGCCGACGAGGCCAAGACACAGTTCCTTGCCAACATGAGTCATGAGATTCGCACTCCCCTGAACGGGATCCTCGGTCTGTCTGAAGTTTTGCTCAGATCGCCTCTCGATGCGGAACAGAACAAGCTCATCACGATGCTACGGAGTTCAGGCAAGAATCTTCTCTGCATCGTAAACGACGTTCTCGATCTAGCCCGTGTGGCTCGCGGGCAATTTCAACTTCAGCCTGAGGTGACGATCCTCAACGAACTGATCGAAGACAGCCTCCGTCCGTTCGCCGTTACGGCCAGGGAAAAGCATCTTGAGTTTGGTGTTACGGGGCTCCAACAGATTCCGGATTATGTCCTTGCGGATCCGGTCCGGCTACGGCAGATCATCGTTAATCTCGTCGCCAATGCGATTAAGTTTACCGACGAAGGGAGCGTTCGCGTTTCTCTCGCATACCACGGTTCTCAGCTCCTGTTCAGCGTCTCCGACACCGGCATTGGCATCTCAGATTCCGGTAAGGAGCACCTCTTTGAGAAGTTCTTTCAGGCCGACTCTTCCATCTCCCGCCGCTTCGGAGGCACCGGCCTCGGTCTGTCCATCGTGCATGATTTGATTGCCTTGATGGGCGGCACTATTGAGGTCGAGAGCACACTCGGCAAGGGCTCGATCTTTAAGGTTGCCATCCCGGTCCAAATCGTTCAGGCCGCACCCAAACCTGTCGAAGAGATCCGGATTGAGACCAAGCCATCTGCTGCAGCCCGTATCCTTGTCGTCGAAGACAACAAAGTGAACCAGTTTGTGGCGCAGTCCCTGCTTGGGATGATGGGCTACCATGTGACGCTGGCTTGTGATGGCGCTGAGGGCGTGGCCGCCTGGAAGAACTTCCACTTTGATGCCATCCTCATGGATTCTCACATGCCGAATATGGATGGTAAACAGGCGACAGTTGAGATCCGCAAACAAGAATCTTCGGGCACAAGAATTCCCATCATTGCAGTCACTGCCTCTGCCACGGAGAGCGAGAAAGAACGCTGTTTCTCAGCCGGAATGGACGACTTTCTTTCCAAACCGATCCAGGCTCCAGAACTGAATCGAGTTCTGAATCACTGGCTCAGTCAACATCCTGTGTCGAATTCTTAAATTTCCTTTACTGCCAGACAGCAGCTATTCTTGTTTGGCGATATCATTGGATCAAGAGGAATTGCTCATGAAGCCGTACATGAAATTTGGCCTTGTCATCGGGATTGTGATCGCGACGCTAGCTTGGCTGGCTGTTGGCGGAGTCAACGAAACCAAAACGTACTATAAAACTGTAGCGGAACTACAACAAATGGGTGACCGTGCCCAAGGCAAGCGCCTTCGGGTCGGCGGTGATGTTGTGAAAGGTTCCATTCATCGCAGTGGCAAAGAAGTAAGTTTTAACCTTGTACAGCAGGATGGAGCATCCAAAGGTCAGTTGTTGAAAGTCAATTACACTGGCACCGACCCTTTGCCGGACACTTTTCGTGATGATGCCCAAGCCTTGGCCGACGGCCATCTAAACGCCGATGGCAGCTTTAATGCCAACAAGATCCAAGCCAAGTGTGCTTCAAAATACGAAGCCAAGCCTGGTCAGATCAAGCCCGGCACAGAGCCAACCAACAACTCGTCTAAGCCCAGCCGCAGCTAGCGGCAATCGGAGTATCTCTTCCATATGGAAAATGTCGGCGCTTTATCGCTTCTCTTGGCCTTTTGTGTGGCCCTCTTTTCTTTCTTTAGCTCCATCGTTGGCGCCTGGCGAAAGAACCTGTATCTCGTAGCCGCCGCACAGCGTTCTGTCTATCTGGTCTGGGCGCTCATCACCACCGCCAGCGGCCTCCTTCTCTACGGCTTGATTGAAGGGGACTTCCGCCTTCAGTACGTAGCCTCTCATTCCAACAAAGCGATGCCGCTCCTCTACAAGGTCACGGCCTGGTGGGGCGGGCAAGAAGGCTCACTTCTGTTTTGGAGCTGGATCTTATCTTGTTACGGTGCAGTCGTCGTCTTTACCCACCGC
>CAZZGS010000474.1:0-4217 GCA_964653845.1 uncultured Bryobacter sp. | reverse complement strand
CCTGATCGGTGGTAGCGGCAGCGGTGCTACCGGTGATGCGGAAGGTCCCCTCATGCAGATAGTCGGCAGACCAACTGCTTGAGATCCCGTATGCAAGGCTTTTGTCGCTGCGGATGCTCTGCATCAAGCGGTTGGAGAAAGTACCTGCCCCACCGAGAATATTCGACATTACAGTCAGTGCCGCATAATCTTTGTCGCTCAGCTTACCACCGATGTGACCAATGGAAAAGAAGGTCTGTTCCGTGTCGGACTTGTCGGCGATATACACGCCAGCCGCCTTCTGTTTGGTCACAGCCGGGAAAGCAGGCACAGCGGGACGCTGTGTAGTCCAGTCCGCAAAGAGCTTCTCGAGCTTCGCCTTCACGGCAGCGGAGTCTACATCGCCGTAGATCGAAAGCATCGCGTTTGCAGGAAAGAAATAGCGATCGTGGAAGGCTACAAGGTCTTCCCGCTTAACGTTGGCAATCGTCGAGTATTCTTCACGATCGCCATAAGCCGTGTCCTTGCCATAGACAAGATTCTGGAACTCACGATTGAGGATGCCACCCGGGTCGTCATTGCGGCGTGAGATGCCGCTGCGGGTTTGCGTCAACACAAGGTCGAGGCGATCTTGAGGGAACACAGGCTCCACAATCACTTCCTTGAACAGCTCCAATACCTCGTCGAAATTCTCCTTGAGGCAGTTAAATCCAACGCTCCCACTGTCATCGCCGATGCCTGCCTCAACCGTAGCCGCGATCAATTCGAGCTTCGCGTTCAGCGCGTCGCCGTTGCGCTTCTTAGTGCCACCACTGCGCATCACTTGACCGACAATTCCAGAAAGACCGGCCTTATCGGCTGGCTCCAGCAGCGATCCCGTGCGAACACGCAGAGATCCACTGGCAAGCGGCAGTTCATGGTTCTCAAGAATCATCACCTTCAACCCATTGGGCAGAGTGAATTGTTCCACCTTGGGAAGTTGTACCTGCTTCAGAGGAGGGAACTTCAAGGTCTGATAAACCGGCAAAGGAGCTTTGACTGGCTTCTGCTGGGCAAAGGCGCTCACCACAATCAGGCTGCTAACGATTAATTTTTTCATGATCCGGATACTCCTACTTCTTTGCCTGCTGGGCGGGTTGCACTGTGGCACCCACGGTTCTGTTCTTGGCAATCAGATACTTCTTGGCGGCAACCATCACATCTTCGGCAGTCACTTTGTCGAGGTCGTCGAGTTGGGTAAACAACGCACGCCAGTTCCCAAACATTGCTTTGGTAGTTGCAAGATTCTGAGCCATACCGCTATTGGAATCGAGGCTGCGAATCAACTGTGCGCGCAGAAGAGTCTTCACGCGCTTCATCTGTTCCTCGCTCACCTTCTCCGTCTTCAAACGTTCGATGATTTCGTAAGCTGCCTTCTCGCAGTCTTCAGTAGTCTTGCCGGCGTTGGGCACAAGAAACACGGCAAAGAGATTCTCGCGACGGCCACCGGGAAAGGTCGGAATCGCCTGTGCAGCCAGAGCGATCTTCTTGTCCTGAACCATCTCCTTGTAGAAGAGGCTGGTGCGGCCAGTACCAAGCAAGATCGCCATCACATCAAACAGCACGTCGTCTTTGTCGAGCGAATTCGGGCGCTTGTACCCAATCAGCACCAGGGGCTGTGATGGGCTCTCTACCAACAGACGCTTCTCGCCAAACTGTTCGTTTTCTTTGGTCATCATGCCCGTCGGCTTCGGGCCACCGGTCATCTTCGAGAAGTACTTCTCCGCCAAACGCTTCACTTCGGCCGGGTCGACATCGCCGGCAATTGCGATCACCAGGTTCGACGGCACGTAGTATTGCTTGCGAAAGGCCATAGCATCGGCAAAACGATAGCTTTCGATATCGCTTGGGATGCCGGCAGGGGAAGTGCGATATGGGTTAGTCGCAAAGGCTACCGTCAACATTTCATAAACCAGACGGCCTGTGGGATCGGATTCAATCCGCTGCCGGTATTCCTCACGAATCACTCCGCGTTCGTTATAAAACTCGCGAAAAACAGGATTGATAAACCGGTCGCTCTCCATCGCAAACCACAACTCCAGCTTGTTGGCCGGAAGGCTCATCATATAGGCCGTCTCGTCGAGACTGGTGAAAGCATTCAAGCCAACCGCGCCGCTCTCTTCGAGCACTTTCGTGAAGCGCTCTTTGTCGACGAATCCATTGGCCTTCTCGATAGCCTTCTTCAAGCCTTCTTCGAGCGACTTCACTTTGTCGGCACTCGTCTCGGAACCTTTATTGCGTTCCGCTGTCAAAGCATCGTATGCCGCCTCGACTGCTTCCATTGCTTTCAACTCTTCAGGCAAATTGAGCGTGCCAACTGTCCTGGTGCCCTTGAAAGCCATGTGTTCAAACATGTGGGCGAGGCCAGCCTGACCCTTCGGGTCATCGGCGGAGCCTGCATTCACGTGACTAAAAAAGCTGACCACCGGTGCCTGGTGGCGCTCATAAACGACGAAGGTAATGCCATTCGCCAACTTGAATTCTGTGACGCGCTTCTCAATATCGGCCAAGTTCTGGCCCAACATCGCTGCGGGTAAAAGCGCCGCGAGCGCAAGGATAATTCTCTTCATAAAGGGGTACTTTCAGTATCCCATGCGAGTTAACATCACTGATTGACAGCCAATCATGCTTGAACATACAACTCAAATCCGCGTCCGCTACGCCGAAACCGATCAGATGGGCGTGGTCTATCACGCCAATTACGTGGTCTGGATGGAGGTGGGTCGCGTGGAAGCGATGCGATCGGCTGGGCTTAACTATTCCGATATGGAGAAGGAAGGCGTGCGGGTTGCCGTTCTTGGAGTTGAAGTAGACTACAAAGCCGCCGCCCGCTATGACGATCTTGTCGATGTCACCGCGAGTGTTGTCGAGGTTCAGAGCCGAATGATGCGTATCGAGTACAAGATCCATCGCGCCAGCGACCACGTATTATTAGCTACCGGCGCCACGCGACATTTGTTTATCAATAATGAGCTAAAGGCGGTCCGCTGCCCCGATAAGTATCTAATTCATTTCAAAAATGAAGTGAATCCACTCGGTATCGACTCGCTTTGACGCAAAATTCATTTAGATCTGCTAAATTGTTGCGATGAGAACTCTGGCCGCATTCGCAATTTTCTCTCTTGGTCTATTCGCACAGAACTTCCGTGCTGTAATTTCAGGAGATGTTACAGACTCTACTGGAGCGACTGCGCCCGGCGTTCGCGTCATTGCACGCAACCTCGACCAAAACGTCGAATACACGAGCCTGAGCAATGAAGGGGGGCGCTATGTCACGCCATTCCTACCTCCCGGCAAATATTCCTTGCGTTTTGAAAAGGCTGGCTTCAAACCCCAGGTGCGCGATTCAATTCAGTTAAGCGCTGTCGACCGGGTCAATATCAACGTAAAGCTTGAGGTCGGCGCCCTGACCGAAAGCATCACCGTAACCAGCGAAACTCCACTCTTACAAACCGAGACCGCGCTTCGTTCCGGCACCATCGAACAAAAGCTGATTTCAGACATCCCCACTGCCGGCCGCAATCTCTTCCAGTTTCAATACACCCTCCCCGGAGTAACCAAAAACAGTAACTACTGGGGAAACTTCGAACTCTACGCTTTCGGCAACATCAACGCAGTGTCGATCAACGGTGGCCGCAGCGGTGAAAACGAAATCCTGCTCGATGGCATCACCTCTACCAGAGGAAGCCGCAGTGCGTCCTTTGCTCCAAGCCTTCAAGCGATTGAAGAAGTCAACATCATCACCAACACCTACGATGCACAATACGGTCGAGTGGGCGGCGGCACAACATCGATCAACCTTCGATCCGGCACCAATAAGCTTCATGGCGAGCTTTTTGAATTTTTCAAGAACGACAAACTGAACGCGAACGGCTATTCCCGCAACGCCGTCGGTATCGCGCGCCCTCCCTACCGCAACAACACCTTTGGCTTCCGTGTCGATGGCCCGGTCTTTATACCCAAAGTATTCGATGGCCGCAACAAGCTGTTCTGGATGCTCTCTCTCGAAGGTCTCCGCGAACGGAATCCACAGACACAGCTTTGGACCGTCCCCACCGCCGATCAGCGCAATGGTGACTTCTCGAAGCTGGTCACCAATGCAAATCAACAGATTGCGATCTTCGATCCCTTGTCGTCGAATGGCATAACCGCCCGCCAGCAATTCCCCGGCAACGTCATTCCGCGCCAACGTATCAACC
>CAZZGS010000473.1:3587-4240 GCA_964653845.1 uncultured Bryobacter sp. | reverse complement strand
GAAGATCTGCTTGAGGGCTTCGGCATCCTTGTTGAGGACGGTGCGAACGTCGTCGCGCATGTCTGACTTGTCGTAGTCGAAGAAGACATCTTCAAGGAGGCTGCTCACCATCTCGGTGAGACTCTTGGTGACGGCGCGGGGAGTTTCTACGCGTGGCGGCGGCGGGGGCGCCGAGACGCTGAGTGTGACGCTGCGTGCGGTGGTGCCACCGGCGCCAGTCGCGGTGAGGCGATAGGTGGTTGTAGTGGCTGGCGTGACCGAGCGGCTACCCGAACTCTGGACCGTGCCGATGCCGGCAATGCTGACGGAGTCTGCGTCCTCAACAGCCCAGGTGAGTGTTGCGCTTTGGCCGGCCGTGATCGAGGTTGGCTCTACCGTGAAGGAACGGATAGCCGGTGCAGGTTTGACTACCGGCGCGGCAACTGCCGCAGGCGGTGGTGGTGGTGGTGGTGTGGCGGCTGGGGCCTTCTTCTTACAGCCAACCGCAAAGAGAGACAGAGTGATAGCGAGCAGCGCGACGCTCAGATTTTTACGCGACATGAATTGTAAAACCTCCAAAGTTCAACAGGCAGCGATTGAGACTTCTAAAACAAAAACTAGTGCGTCCAGACAGGCATCTCGTTGCGTCCCACGGTAGTGAGAGGCCGGACTTG
>CAZZGS010000473.1:0-3577 GCA_964653845.1 uncultured Bryobacter sp. | reverse complement strand
GCATGGTCCAGATCTGTGGAGAGCCGCTACGGGTTGAACAGAACGCGATGTGCAAGCCATCCGGACCCCAAACGGGATTCAGGTTGCGGCCAGCGCCATGCGTCAACTGTGTCAATTCGCGTTTCGCGACGTCCATCATGAATATATTAAAATTTCCCGGCTCAAAACCACGTGTCCATGAAAAAGCAATAATTTTGCCATTCGGGTTCCACGCGGGATTGGCCGCTTGCCCCGTGCCGTCAGTGAGCCTTTCAATGTCAGACCCACTCATATTCATTCTATAGACTTGTGCGGGCCCGGATCTACCTGAAACGAAAACAACTTCAGAAGAATTTTGCGGGTTGACCTTCGGTTCGGTCTCGACGGCGCGGGCGGTGGTGATCCTGGTGAGGTTCGATCCGTCGGGGTTGGCGCTGAAAATATTCTGGTATCCACCGCCGATTTTGGTGGCGAAAAGAATTAATTTTCCGTCAGGAGTGAAGTCCGGAGAAGCGACGATGCTCGACACCGGGTTCACAAATGTGAGGCGACGGGCGGAGTCTGCCGTCATCACCGTAATACCAGGATTGCCTTGCAGGAAGCTGGTGAAGGCAATTTTAGAATTGTCTCGACTCAAGGATGGGGTGGTGCAGATGCTGTTGTAGCGGGTGACCGGTTTTTGGTTTGAGCCGTCGTAATCCATCGACCAGATTTCTTTGGCGCCACTGCGGTTGGAGACGAAGTAAATCTTGGAGCCGAGCAGGGATTTGGCACCGAATTTGGCGAGGATGTCTGCAGCGAATTCGCGGGCAATCTTTTTGGCACCGCCTTCATCGATGGGGCCGAAGTAGATTTTGCCAAACATCTGAGCGTTGGTCAGGTCTGGCTGATTGACGTCATAGAGCCAGCCGAATAGAACGAGCTGGTTGTTCTGGATCGCGGTGTAGCCCATGGCGAGATAGTTGGCTTTAACGACCGGACCAGACCAATCGGTAAACCAGGGGCCAGCGCTGCGGCCACCAACCGGGGCCTTCCAATCGTTCGGCTGCTGGGGTACCTGAAGGGGATAGAAGCTCTTGGGAGCCATCTTGAATAGACCTGCGCTCGAGATCTCGTCGAAGAGGGTGAGGTTGAAGATCTGCATCCAGGGCTGGGCGTCGCCCGAACCCCGAAAGTCTGGAACGGCAATTGTTGGCTGTTGGCCACCAGAAATACGGCTGATGATGTCGGCACTCTGCTGGCCGAATGCAGCCGGAGCCAGGCAGGTGAGTAGTGCGGAGCGTCGATTCATTGTGTGCAATTACCTCTTCAGTTCAAACCAAAATTCTATGTTCGCAGAGTTACGTTCAAAGCCAGCCGGAAGTGGCGGCATGGGATTGGAATCGTAGATAGCGCGTTGTGCGGATTGGTCGAGCGCGTAGTTACCGGAAGACTGGACAATCTTGATGTTGGATATGTTTCCATCTTTTGCGATTGAGAAGGTAAGAATCGCGACAGGGGCGGTGCGCAGGCGTGAATCCACGTCGTTAGTGCGCCAGCGTTGGGCGACGCGCTCGCGGATCAGCTTCTCATACCAGCCGAAGCGGTTGCCGAAGGGTGAGGAAGCGCTGGTGCCGACACCGCCCGAGCCCTGTACGCCAATCATCGGCGAGACGGCGGCCTGTCCAAGATTGGATGTGACCTGGTTAGGAAGAACCGGATCTTCGCGATATTTCTGATTGGAGGCGATGACTTCCTGTTTTGTCTTTTTGTCGCGCTTGTTGAGCGGGATCGCGTCGGGGTCTTCGCGTTTCTCTGCAGGTTTCTTTTCGGTCTTTTCGGGTGGGGCCACTAGAGACTCTGTATCGTTGGCGACGCGATTGATACGGCCGTCGCGTCTGGGGATCGGAATCTGGGCAACGGCTGAAACGCCTGCTGAGGCTCCTAGCGAATTCGGGTCACCGAATTTGTCGCGTACGCGGTTGCTCCAATACTGATAGAGAATCAGGATCGCGATCACCCCGATGTGGAGGATGGCCGAATTGCGGAGGCCATGTGGGCTAGCGGCGGCGTGGGCGGCTGTCATCGGTTTGGGTAACGAGGCGGACGCCAATCTTGGCATCTGTAAGTTCAGCGACCACCTTGGCAATGGGGTCGTAGGTCGTTGCTTTGTCAGCGCGAATATAGACGAGGTTTTCTTTGGCCTTCTTATTGGCCTTCACTGTGGCCGCGAGTTCGTTGATGTTGACAGGCTTGTCGTTGAAGTAAAGCTCACCGGTTTTGGTGATGTTCACGACGTTCAGATCCTGGGCGGAGGCCTTTTCGGTCTTTACCTTGGGAACTTCGATCTCTAGGCCAAATTGCATGGCCTGGGCCGTGAGCATGAAAATAATCAGGAGGACGAGTACGACGTCGACCAGCGGGACGACGTTCATCTCCGATAGCGTTGTTCCACCGTAGCGGCGGTTGCGACGCGAGCCTGAACTGCTGTCGATTGAAAATCCCATAAATGCCTAGCCTTCGAAGCTGCGCTCCACCAGGTTCATGAATTCGAGTGCGAAGTCTTCCATGCGGTTGCCGATGTCTTTGATTTGTCCGCCCAGATAGTTGTAGGCGACAGCGGCGGGGATGGCTGCGGCAAGGCCTGCACCAGTGGCAATCAGGGCTTCTGCAATGCCTGGGCCTACAGTACGCAGGCTGACGCTGGCTGACATCGAGAGCGCTTCGAATGCCCCAATGATGCCCCAGACGGTTCCGAAAAGACCAATGAAGGGGGTGACCGAGGCGATGGTTGCCAGCCAGTTCATGTTGCGTTCGAGCTTCTGGATCTCTTCGCTGATGCCTAATTGGAGGTTCCGCTCAATCATGGGCTTGTTACGGATTTGATTCCGGCCACGGGCCTGGCGTTCCACTTCGGCGTAGCCAAAATCGAAAACGACCACCATTGGGGCGGTGGAGTTTTGCTCTGCTGCGGTAGCGATCGTGTCGAAGCCGGTCGATTTGCGGAAGGCGCGCAGGAAGGCTTTATTGGCGGCTGTGGCTTTTCTGAGCAGGCCAAACTTCGCAAAGATAATCGACCAACTGAGTAAAGAAGAACCGATCAGAAGTAACAGGACTGCAAAGGGGATCGGCTTTGTCGGGTCAAATAGTTCGCCCAGCTTGAGCTGAAGTAGGAAGGCAATCATTATCAAATTACATTATGGACGCCAAAGACGGCCCACTGCCAGTAAAATCAAGCTGATGCTCCTCGAATTGCTGGTCGAGAACTTTGCGGTGGCTGATCGTGTGCGGGTGCGCCTGCATGCGGGACTGAATGTATTGTCGGGTGAGACTGGGAGCGGTAAGAGTCTCATCGTGGATTCGCTGGGCCTCTTGTTTGGAGGCAGGGCCAGTGCAGAAGTAGTGCGTAGCGGGGCCGAGAGAGCCCGGATCGCCGGGATCTTCGAGGCTGTGCGGACCCCGGAACTGGTGACGCTGCTTGAGGGGGCGGGGCTTGAGATGGAAGACGGGGAGTTGCTGGTGGAGCGCGAAATTTTGTCCAGTGGCAAGAGCCGGGCCTTTGTTGGGTCGCGCGCGGTTTCTGCCGGATTTCTCAAAGAGCTACAGCCTTATCTTGGGG
>CAZZGS010000472.1:0-4242 GCA_964653845.1 uncultured Bryobacter sp. | reverse complement strand
TTTGGGGAAAGTGAAGGGATAGGTGTTGGGTACCACGCTCACCTCTGTTGTGAATGTGTGCGGGTGCTTGGCGCCTGAGTCATAAATCAGTTCCACAAAAAAGGCGGTGTAGCCTGTGGCGGGCTTGGGGAGCCTGGCGGTGTACTTGCCATTGACCAAGGCAACCTTCTCAGACTTCCACGTGGCTTTTGTCTCGGTGAGCCGGAAGTCACGTGCCTTGGGATTGGTCACCTGCCAGACTTTAATTTCCTTTGGTTGCTGTGGTGCCTTCACCTCAATTGAGCTATCAGACTTGTTAATCTTCCAGGTGAAGTCGGGGCGAGGGCGGTTGTTTGCGACAGAATCCATGAAGGCCACAAGGCTCTGCGTAACTCCGACCGGTTCGAGGTTGTGCCGGGTGTTTGGCATGTAGCGGATGTGCTTTTCGCCTTTCAGCTTGTTGTAGTAAAACTGCGAGCTGTCGGGAAGGAAGAAATCGTCGCCTGCTGAGTTAATGATCAGCTTCGGCATTGTCAGCCGGTCGCGGTATTCATAAGGCTCTTCGATCTTCATGAGGTTCTTGAACTGTTTGGTGCCAAGCCAGCCCATGATGTTCAGGTCGGTGTAATCCTTGATCGCCGGTGCCCAGAAGCCGTAAGCGCGGTAGTGGTGAATGAAGCTGGGAACCATGTTCAACAGGTCGATCACCATGGGTGCGATCGCGATGACCCGGTTGTCGACAGCGCCGATAGTCCAGGTGGTCCAGCCGCGCTTGGAGGCGCCACCGACAATGAAGCGGTCGATGTTCATTTCGCCGCCATCTTTAGTTTTGAGAAAGGCTGTTACTGTGTCCATCGCGCGCACGCCGGCTTTGGTCATCGGCAAGCGCAGCGGCCACTGGTCGTCTCCGCCGCGCAGGTATTTGTCCCAGGTGTAGGCGATGATGCCATCTTCACTACGGGTCTTGGTTTCGCCGGCAAAGAGCAGCGGTTCGCTGGGGATCTGGCGCAATTCTGCAGCGATCATGCCGCTGTCTTTGGCAATGGCGATCATGAGAGGTGAGGGGCTTGGCTTGCCGCCTCGATTGTTGCCGCCGTCGACCCAGAGAAGGGCAATGCCGGGCTTGGCATTGGCGGGCTTATAGATGTTGACGAAATGCTTCCATTCGGGCTTGTCTACGTCTTTGGCCGAGCGCCAGGTCTGGCTCGTCATCTCGATATACGAAACAGAAACGCCGCTGACATTTGTTGTGCCAACGGCGTTCCATTTAAAGCTCGGATCTGGGGTTTTGACGTAGCGGTCAAGTGCGGTTTCACCCGCTACGCCACTTACGGCAAGAACGAAAACACTACAAAGTAGCTGGGTTGGGAGCCTCAGGGTTGAGGCCGAGGTCGCGAATAGCTTGTGCGGCAGCATGAGCATCCATCTTACCGTCACGAGCCAGCCTGGAGAGCGCTGCGGCAACAATTGATTCCGCATCCGTTTCAAAAAAGCGGCGCAAGTATTGCCGATTTTCAGAACGACCAAAGCCATCGGTTCCGAGAGCGGTGAGACGTCCCCCCAGCCACGGAGCGAGTTGGTCTGAAAGCAGCTTCATGTATTCGCTTGAAGCAATGATTGGGCCATCGGATCCGTCAAGAGCTTCCACGACGATAGGACGGCGAGGAGTCTCGGTAGGATGGAGCCGGTTCCATCGTTCTACTTCAACGGCATTACGGCGCAGGTTGACGTAGCTGGTGATGGACCAGGCGTCGGCAGAGATGTTGTATTTTTCGGCCAGAATTTCCTGAGCTCGAAGCACTTCGTTCAACATCGGGCCGGACCCCCAGAGCTGAACCGATGCTTCACCGAGCGTAGACTTGCGCAGCTTGTAGAGGCCGCGGCGGATTCCGTTTTCAAGATCCGGAATGTCGGTAGGCATCTGTGGCTGCGGATAGTTTTCGTTGTAGCAGGTGATGTAGTAGAAAATGTGCTCACGGTTTTCATACATACGGCGGATGCCGTCCTGGATGATCACAGCAAGTTCGTAGGCGAAGGCAGGGTCGTAACACTGGCAGGTAGGCACAACGCTGAACAGCACGTGACTGTGGCCATCCTGGTGCTGCAGACCTTCACCGTTGAGTGTGGTGCGGCCAGCGGTGCCGCCCATCATGAAGCCCTTGCCGCGGGCATCGGCGAATGCCCAGACCTGATCGCCCACGCGCTGGAAACCGAACATCGAATAGTAGATATAGAAGGGGATCATTGGCGTGTTGAGGTTGGCATAGGCCGTACCTGCAGCGGTAAAGCTGGCCATCGAGCCTGCTTCTGTGATGCCTTCTTCGAGAATCTGGCCGTCGCGCGATTCCTTGTAGTAAAGAAGCATGTCGCCATCAACCGGCTTATAGAGCTGACCTTGGCTTGCGTAGATGCCGACTTCACGGAAGAGTGATTCCATGCCGAAGGTGCGTGCTTCGTCAGGCACAATCGGAACCACATACTTGGACAGGGATTTTTCCTTGAGCAGGGTTTTGAGGATTCCAACAAAAACCGCCGTGGTAGAAGCGGGCCGGCCGCCCGAGCCCTTTAAGGAATCCGCAAACACGCTCATTGCAGGCGCAGTGAGCGACCAGTTGCCTTCCGTCCGTGCGGGAATCGGCCCTCCCATGGCGGCTCTTCTCTTCTGGATGTACTGCGCTTCGGCTGAGCTCTCTTCCGGCTTGTAGAAGCTGGCCGTCATTGCGGCTTCGGCTGGTACTGGAATGCTAAAGCGCTTGCGGACGTATTCCAGCTCGCTCTCATTCAACTTCTTGGCATTGTGCGCGATGTTCTTGCCTTCGCCCGCTTCTCCCATGCCGTAGCCCTTAATGGTCTTCATCAGGATTACTGTTGGGCCGCCACGGTGATCGTAGGCGCGTCTGAGTGCGTTGTAGACCTTGATTGGGTCGTGGCCACCGCGCTTGAGGCTCTTAATATCCTCATCGCTCATGTCGGCAACCAATTCGGCCAGTTCCGGGTATTTGCCGAAAAACTCGCTGCGCGCGTATGCCGGACCCTTGACTTTGAAGTTCTGGTATTCTCCGTCGACACATTCCGCCATGCGCTTGATGAGCAGACCCGTCTTGTCCTTGGCGAAGAGCCGATCCCAGTTCGAGCCCCAGAGGCATTTGATCGTGTTCCAGCCTGCACCGCGGAAGGCGCCTTCCAGTTCCTGAATGATCGAACCATTGCCGCGCACCGGCCCATCGAGACGCTGCAGATTGCAGTTGATAATGAATATCAGGTTGTCGAGCTTCTCGCGCGATGCGAGTGTAAGTGCACCGAGCGATTCTGGTTCGTCGGTCTCTCCGTCTCCGCCGATCATAATTACCTTTCGATCGGTGACAGGGATCAGGCCACGGTTTTCGAGGTAGCGCAGGAAGCGTGCGTGGTAAATCGAATTGATTGGGCCAAGGCCCATCGACACAGTAGGGAACTGCCAAAAGTCTGGCATCAGCCACGGGTGCGGATAGCTGGACAGGCCCGGCTGGTCTCGCAGTTCATGACGGAAGTTGATCAGATGCTGATCGCTGAGGCGGCCTTCGAGATAGGCGCGGGCATAGACCCCGGGTGAGGCGTGGCCCTGATAATAGACAAAATCGCCTGCCTGAGTCGAGCCATCGGTAGCCTGGATTGAGCCCCGGAAGAAGTGATTGAATCCAACTTCTGAAATGGTTGCGAGGGAAGCAAAGGTGGAAATGTGACCACCAATGTTGTCGTCGTACTTGTTGGCGCGGGCCACCATGGCCATCGCATTCCAACGCACGAAGGCCTTGATGCGGCGCTCGATCTCAAGGTCGCCTGGGTAGGGTACTTCCTCCCAGGCAGGCACTGTGTTGATGTATGGCGTGTTCAGTCGCAGCGGCGCCGTCACGCCCAATTGGGCGGCTCTGGTCATCAGCTGCTGTAGCAGTTCGCTGGCTCGCTGCGGACCTGTAATGTCGACGACCTGGTCGAGGGCTTCCAGCCACTCAGACGTTTCTTGTGCGTGAATGTCGACTTGAATCTCTGGCTTCGTGGTAATCATTGCTAAAGGGAATCTACCCTTTAATTTAGCTTGTTGGAGGTTGCGATGGGGAAACGAAGTCTCACCGGACGATGGATTCTTTCGATAGCGTTCATCGCGAGCGCTTGGGTAGGCCTCGCCCACGAGGACAATGGCAACCGCGAGGAATGGCAAATCTGGAGCCCTCGACTGGAGCAGAAACCCTCTGGAATCAAGCTTCCCGATGGGAGTCTGATCCT
>CAZZGS010000471.1:0-4245 GCA_964653845.1 uncultured Bryobacter sp. | reverse complement strand
TGCCATGATTGTCGCCGGCAAGATTCCGTCGGCGATGTTATTTTTAAGAAGTCCAGGTGGCATCAGCCATCACCCGGATGAAAACGTTTTGATCGAAGATGTAGCGGCCGCCCTCGAAGTCGGGATGCACTTTCTTATGAATTGGGAGTCCCCTATTGTTTGACCTCGTGATTCGTGGAGCCACTCTTGTAACACCGTCGGGCCTGCTCGAAGCAGACCTCGGCATCGCCGACGCTTCAATCGAAGCTATCGGCCCTGACCTTCCAGCCGGTCGCACCGAAGCAGACGCAACCGGCCTCCACATCTTGCCCGGCATTGTCGATGCCCATCTCCATTTCAACGAACCTGGCCGCACCGATTGGGAAGGCGCTGCCACCGGCAGCCACGCCCTTGCAGCAGGCGGTGGAACTACCTTCATCGATATGCCGCTCAACTCCACCCCGTGCACGGTGAACGCTTTCGAGTTTGAGCGCAAACGGGTCGCCCTCGCCGCCGCATCCATCGCAGACTTTGCCCTCTGGGGCGGTATCATCCCAGGCAATCGTGACGAGCTTGCAGGCCTTGCCGCAGCAGGTGCCATTGGCTTCAAGGCCTTTATGTCCAATTCAGGCCTCTCCGAATTCCCTCGTGCCGATGACCTCACTCTCTACGAAGGCATGCTCGAGGCGGCTCGTCTTGGCCTGCCGGTTGCCGTCCATGCCGAAAGCGAAGAGATCACCAGCCGTCTCGCCGATCGAATCCTCGCCGCTGGAAGCTCGGGCGTGCGAGACTTCCTCGCCTCCCGCCCCGTCATTGCCGAAGTGGAAGCAATCAGCCGCGCCGCACTGATTGCGTCTGTCACCAAAGCCAGCCTCCATATCGTGCACATCAGCTCAGGCGCAGGAGTGGCTGCCGCACTCGAAGCCCGGGCCCGTGGCGTAGACATCACGATCGAGACTTGCCCCCACTACCTCTTCTTCACAACTGAAGATGTCGAGCGTATTGGTGTGGCCGCCAAATGCGCTCCACCCATTCGCGATTCTGCAGATCGCGATCTGCTCTGGCAATCGGTTCTCGATGGCACACTCGACCTGATCGGCTCAGACCACTCCCCGGCTCCACTCGATCAAAAATCGGGAGACTTCTTCCACGCCTGGGGCGGAATCGCCGGTGTTCAATCCACGCTGGCTGTTCTCCTTGAATCTGGCTACCACCAGCGAGGGCTGCCTCTCAGCCGCATCGCTGCTCTTCTATCTTCCCGGCCAGCCCAACGCTTCGGGATCCCCCGCAAAGGTGCGATTGAAGTCGGCTTCGATGCAGACCTTGCCTTCGTCGCCTTAAACGAATCCTTCACTCTCAACCACCTCCACCAGCGTCACCCGATGAGCCCCTACCTCGGTTCGCAATTCCGGGGTGTGGTCCGCCGCACGCTTCGTCGCGGCGAGACCATCTTCGACGGTGCCTCCATCACCGCAACTACAAAAGGAATTTTCCTGCCATGCAATCCCTAGGACACTCAAGAAGCGCCCATCGCGACAATCACATTCTGCATACTCCCGATGCCTTTGTCCGGGCCCCCTGGCCAGGCATGAAAAATGCTACTGCCATCATTCATGCCACCCCAACCATCGGTGCCAAATTCACCCAGTACACAGCCGAGTTCGAAGCTGGCGGCCACCTCCCGGCTTCCCATCTCCAGCGCTTCGTCTATGTCATTTCCGGTGAAATCAATACAGCCAACGCCACCCTTGGCCCCGGTGCTTACGCGTATTTTGGTGAGGGTCAATCGAGCCAACTGGATTCCCCTTCAGGAGCACGGGCTGTGGTGATCGAGAAGCCGTATCAGCCTCTCAGTGGCACTCCACCCCCAAGCCACTTCAGCGGCTACGAAAACACAATCACGCCGCAGCCGCTGATGGGTGATCCAGATCTCGAAGTCCGCTCTCTAATCCCTTCCGATCCTAGCTTTGACTTCGCCGTCAACACCATGACCTTCCGCCCTGGCGCAACTCTTCCCATGGTCGAAGTGCATGTGATGGAGCACGGGCTGATCTTCCTCGAAGGTGGAGGTATCTATCGTCTCGGAGATTTCTGGTATCCGGTCACCGTTGGTGACTTCATTTATATGGCACCCTACTGCCCGCAATGGTTTGGAGCCCTTGGCAAGACTCCGGCAAAGTATCTCATCTACAAAGATTGGAATCGGGCCGCCTGATGCATCTCCACCTTGACGCAAGCCGCCTCAGCTCAGAACTCAACACACTCGCCACCTTCTCTGATACTCCCTCTCCCTCTGTCACCCGGGTTGTTTTCACAGAGACCGATCTGAAGGCCCGAACTTATTTCAAGAGTCTTTGTTCCGCCGCAGGCCTCATCGTTCGCGAGGATGCCGTAGGCAACACCTTCGCCCGCTGGATCGGTACAGAGCCAGATCTCCCCGCAGTCGGTACCGGCTCACACATCGATGCCATACCCAATGCCGGCATGTACGACGGTACTGTAGGTGTTCTTGGTGCTCTGGAAGCAATCCGTGCGCTGAAGGCTGCCAGCTTCTCCCCGCGCCGCTCAATCGAGCTACTTCTCTTTACTTCTGAGGAGCCGACACGTTTTGGCATCGGCTGCCTCGGCAGCCGCCTCCTCTCTGGCCCGAAATCTCTCATGGCGGGCGAGGCCTTCAAAGACCGGGAAGGGAAGACTCTCAACGAGGCACGGCAAGCCGCTGGCTTCACCGGTCCAGTCGAATCTGTCGCCTTGCCAGCAAACTACTATTCAGCTTTTCTCGAACTTCACATCGAACAAGGCCCCTTACTCGAGCAGCGAGGCGTCGGCCTCGGAATCGTAACAGCCATCGCCGCCCCCGCAAGCGCCCGTATCACAATCGAAGGCGTAGGCGGCCACGCCGGCGCAGTGCTAATGCCCGGTCGTCGCGATGCCCTGCTTGCTGGGGCAGAGATTGCCCTTGCGGTAGAAGCAGCCGCTCTTTCCACCAACTCAATCGACACCGTCGCCACCACCGGCGTTTGCCAGGTCTCCCCCGGTGCCGTAAACAGTGTGCCCAGCCGCTGCACTCTCGAGATCGATGTGCGCGACATCGACCAGGCCCGCCGGGATTCGGTTCTCGAAAAAATTGTAGCCGCCTGCCGCGAAGTTTCCACTCGCCGCTCCATCCCAATCCACTACCAGCTCGTCAACGCCGATCCTCCAGCCCAGTGCTCCCCCGAAATTGTCGAAGCCATCGTTGCAACCTGTCAGGCCGAAGGCCTCCCCTACGACCTCATGATCAGCCGCGCCTATCACGACTCACTATTCATGTCGCGCATCGCCCCAACTGCCATGCTCTTCATCCCTTGCCGTGACGGTGTCAGCCATCGTCCCGATGAATACGCAAGCCCCGAGGCGATCGCCCTCGGCGCACGCGTCCTCGCCCTCAGTCTTGCTCGACTTTCTTCCAGCTAAAGAAGCGGTTTAGCAAGACAGCGCTGATCGACGTGAGTAGAATCCCCGACTCCAGCAGCGGGCGAACTTCATGTGCCATCTGCTGCGTCCAGAGCGGTGCCTCCTGCGGAATCATTCCGATTCCAATCGCAATCGCCACTACATAAAGGTTGTTTCGATTCCCCTTGAAATCGACGGTCGACAGGATCCGGATCCCACTCGCCACAACCATCCCGAACATCACCAACCCCGCACCGCCCAGCACAAATAACGGTACTGCCTCCACCAGCGCCGCCATCTTCGGCAACAGCCCCATCACCACCAGAATCAATCCACCCGCCACGCATACCCACCGGCTTCGCACACCCGTCACACTCACCAGCCCCACATTCTGCGAATAGCTGGTGTAGGGGAAAGTATTAAAGAGCCCGCCAATCAAGGTTCCCAATCCATCCGTCCTTAACCCGGCAGTCAACTCATCCCGGCTGATTGCTTTGCCTGTAATATCGGACAAAGCCAGAAACATCCCCGTCGATTCAATCATCACCACCACCATTACCAATGTCATCGTCCCGATAACTACTGGGTCAAAGGTGGGCGGTCCAAAGGCAAAAGGCAATACAAGTCCAAACCACGGCGCGTGGCTCACCTTCTCAAAGCTCATCTTTCCCATCGCTACGGCAACTCCGCACCCCATCACTGCACCCAATAAAACGGCAATATTGGCCCAAAACCCCTTGAGATATCGAATGATCAGCAAGATCACCACCAGTACAAATCCCGCTATCGCCAGCTGGTCTAGCGCCGCATAACTGGGATTCTCAATCATCG
>CAZZGS010000470.1:1913-4249 GCA_964653845.1 uncultured Bryobacter sp. | reverse complement strand
TCCCCTATTTATCCAACTGCGGTTTGTCTCACTTTAGGGGTGCACTACAGCCTGATCTGCACCTTGCAAAAAAGCCAATAAAATCAAGGCTTCGACGACACTCTGGCCCGTTTTCAGCACAGCACACTCAAGACCGCCAAATTGAAAACATCTTGCTATCTCCTGCTATGACAGCAACTTAACTGCGTCCCACCCGAATCTAGAAAATCGGTAAATTTTTCGAATTTCCGGCTGGAACAGGTCAAGCTTCCTTCTCCTCTACCGCTCAAACCATTCCCAATCCGCATTTTGAGCGCATTACCGTTGCCACCGAGATCCTGGCTGGAAAACCCGTGATCTGCGGAACACGTCTTGCTGTCGAGCTCGTTCGTGAATAACTCGCCGCAGGCCAATCCAGCCTGGCGGACAGCCTCGTCAGACCCTCCGTAAGTGCTCCCAGAGTCGTTCTGATTTGTCGACGAATTGGTCAGGGTCAGATGCGACTTTGCCAGCGATCGGGATTGCGGCTTGCATGGAAACAGGCGATGATGAGCACGGTTTCACCTTCGAGCACGAAAAAGAGCGAATAGGGGAAACGATAGAGTAAAGCGCGACGGATGTTCTTGTAGACAACGGGGAATTGAAAAGAGTTAGTGCTAATGCGCTCCACAACTTCGTCAACGGCACCACGGAATCGTCGCCCCAACCCACTCACTTCACCCTCATACCAGTCCTGCGCCTCGATCAATTCCAGGCGGGCCGCCGTCGTGAAATTGACAGAATACATTCCTACGGACAACGCTCTTCAAGCTCAGCTTTAAGTGCAGCCCAGGTTACAGCGCTCCTACGATCCTCATCGATTGATGCCAGGCGATAGTCGAGCTCTGCTTGCTGAGCAGGACTCACCGGGAGCTGATCTTGTCCAAGGCTGTCCCAAAGCTGGGCAATCAACGAGAGGCGCTCTGGAGCCGTTAAACGGCCAATTTCCTCGGGCGTAAGCAGGTCCATATCCTTTAGCCTAAGGTAAAAGGGGTCGTTGGGCAATGACTTCATTTGGTCTTCATTCTGGTCAGCGCGCTCCAAGTGTCGAATATTGCAATCGGCATTGCACGGGACGACTTTAGGATCCGCTTGGCATTGCAAGCGATAGCGTAGTCAGCATCTTTGTCGCCGGGATCGATTCCAATCGCAACTCAAGTGATGGCAATATCCGTCTGGGCCGGTCTCCTTTTTGCGCCTTGAGTGCGAACCTGACGACAGCTGAACCCACAAGCGAGTCGAAAACCTGCAGTCCATGGGATCGTGAGTACTTCTCCACCAGGTCGCTATCCAAGAGCCAAATTGCCACTTCTGTCACAGCTCGATGCGTAGCATGCCCCAGAAGCTGAGCAGCACCTCAAACGCCTCCCGGTACCCAATGTCGATAAGGCACTCTTCGGCAAGAACCCGAAAGGGCCGCTCCCACTTCGCCGGCGGCGGACGCAGCGCTTGTGGAAGTCCGTGCGTACCTCTCCGCTCAAAGGTTCTCCGCAAAGCTTCGGCACAAACAGCGGCATCGAGCGATCGCGATCTGATTAGCAAAAGCAGATCAACCAGATCGCGAACCCTGCTATTGGGGCGGGCGCGTGGCAAGGTGTAGGCGTGAACCTTTTCCGCAAACTGCTGCTCGCGGGCAATCATCGTCACCGAAGGAGCTGGAATTTCAGACTTCAATGAAACCATCCGGGCGCGGGCGCAGACCGACCCGAAGTTTCGCAAGGCGCTTTGGCGCGAAGCTGTCGAAAGCTATTTGACCGGCGATCTCGAAACCGGCAAAGCCGTCTTGCGTGACTACGTCAACGCGACCCTTGGATTTCAAGCGCTTGAGAAACAGACTGATATTCCGCCCATAGCGAGCGGTTACGAAGTGAACAGAACTTTCTGCGATAGCCGTCTGCCGATCGAATTCATTTCCTTCATCGTCAAAGCGGAGGTCGCACCTGCCTCGAATTTGGTTCACAACAATTTGAAAATAACCTAAGCCTTTCCCTTTCATGCACTTACAGCAATCCGCCACCATCAAAACTTGGTCCCTCCGCCCAATAATGGTTCGAGGACCAGGCCCGCACCTATCCTCAAGTTCTTCGACAATTGAATAGCCCGAAAAGCAACTGACGCCACAAGTGTCTCGCGCGGCAGCCCATCCCCAAAAGGTGGGCTGCCCGAGTCACCACCAAAAAAACAACGAACGAAACCAATTTCCGACTTCACCCAATAAAATCAAACACATAGCCACACCCCTGAATCCAAGACCAAAAAGAACCACTTTCCCTTGACGCCCTGCTCACAAGCGCTGTACACTCGAATCAGGACACTTT
>CAZZGS010000470.1:0-1903 GCA_964653845.1 uncultured Bryobacter sp. | reverse complement strand
AGAAAGCCGACTACAGCCTGATCGCCCTCCGCCATCTCGCCCTCGCCGGTGAGCGTGCCGCCAGCGCCAAGGAAATCGGCGACACCTACCACATCCCGCTTCCGATTCTCTCCAAGGTTCTCCAGAAGCTGGGCAAGGCCGGTTTCCTCCTCAGCGTCCAGGGCACAAACGGCGGTTACAAGCTCGCCCGCGACCCCAATTTCATCAGCGTTCTCGAAGTCATCCGCGTCGTCGATGGCCCTGTCATCCTCACTGCCTGCTTCACGCACGATAAGTGCGACCAATTCGGCCAATGCACCGTAAAAGAACCGCTTAGAAAAGTACACGAAGGCATCTTGCGCCTCCTCGAAGGCATCACAATAACAGCCCTCACCAAAGACGACCCGCTCCCCCAGGGCAACCCGCCTCCCGCCGCAGTATTCGGCGGCGGTCAATTGACACAAATCCTGCCAAGCTAGCCCAAAGAAGGAACAGTTTCTAATCATGAAGTTACCGATTTATCTCGACAATCACGCAACTACCGAATGCGATCCCCGCGTCGTCGAAACGATGCTCCCTTATTTCTCTGAAAATTTCGGCAATGCCGCCAGCCGCAATCATAGCTTCGGCTGGGTGGCCGAAGAAGGCGTCGAAACTGCCCGTAAACAAATCGCGGACCTCATCGGTGCCAACTCCAAAGAAATCGTCTTTACCTCCGGTGCCACCGAGTCGAACAACCTCGCCATCAAAGGCGTAGTTGAGATGTACGCCGAGCGCGGCAACCACATCATCACGGCTGCCACTGAGCACAAGGCCATCCTCGACACCTGCAAGCACCTTGAAAAGCAAGGCATCCGCGTCACTTACCTGCCGCTCCAGGGCGACGGCCTGGTAGACCTCGACATGCTCCGCGATGCGATCACCGACAAGACGATCCTTGTCAGCATCATGTACGCCAATAACGAAATCGGCGTCATCCAGGACGTAGCGGCCATTGGCGCAATCTGCAAAGAGCGCGGCGTCCTCTTCCACACCGACGGTGTCCAGGTTGTAGGCAAGATCCCCGTCAACGTCATCAAGGACAACATCGACATCATGAGCTTCACCGCTCACAAGATGTACGGCCCCAAAGGCGTAGGCGCACTCTATGTTCGTCGTCGCAACCCACGTGTTCAAATCTCAGCCCAGATGGACGGTGGCGGCCACGAGCGCGGCATGCGCTCCGGTACCCTCAACGTCCCCGGCATCGTCGGCTTCGGCAAGGCCGCAGAGCTCTGCAGCCAACTCATGGAATCCGAGATGGCCAAGCACCGCATCATGCGCGACCGCCTCAAGGCAACCCTTGAGAACGCCCTCGAAGAAACCTACATCAACGGCTCGATGACTCATCGTCTGCCCCACAACCTCAACATGAGCTTCGCCTATGTCGAAGGCGAATCGCTCCTGATGGGCATCAACGATATCGCTGTCTCTTCAGGCTCCGCCTGCACCTCGGCCACCCTCGAGCCCAGCTACGTGCTCAAGGCCCTCGGCCTCGGTGACGACCTCGCCCATACCTCGATTCGCTTCGGTATCGGTCGCTTCAATACCGACGAAGAAGTTGATTATGTGGCCAACAAAATGATCGAAGTGGTCAACAAACTCCGCGAACTCTCACCCCTCTGGGAGATGTTCAAGGATGGCGTGGACCTGTCCAAAGTCGAATGGACCGCACACTAAATTCAAAGGATCCTTAGGAGAACTCAAAAATGGCATATTCCGAAAAAGTTGTTGATCACTACTCAAACCCGCGCAACGTCGGTTCGATGGATAAGAATGACCCGAACGTCGGCACCGGCATGGTCGGCGCTCCCGAATGCGGCGACGTCATGAAGCTGCAGATCAAGGTCGACCCTATCTCTGGCATCATCGAAGACGCCAAGTT